>NZ_JACJQM010000046.1:0-49475 GCF_014696655.1 Nostoc sp. FACHB-888
CGTGTCGAAATAGCGCCAGATTATTCTGGCATCCCTTACTGATATAGTTTCAGCACGGGTTCCCACGCCATTGACAGTATATTCCGCAAAAAGGGTAACATGATTTAGTCCTTGTTCTACAAGGTTTTGATAGACTTTGGGTGCTTTAAAAGGTAACGTGATTAGCCAGTTACGATTGATACCAATTATTGAAAGGATTTGATTTTGAGACATGCGGTACTCTTTCGTCTGCTCTATTCTGATAGCATCAAACCGATAGTTGCCAATGTACAACTCAACGGCTTGGGCGGGTGTGAAGTCTTTCTTAGCCATAATTGATTTCTCCACAAGAATTTCATCAATCCCTCGCGGAGCGCTTGCCAAGGCGATTATTAATTTTTTGAGGGTAAAAAAGACCCAGCCATTTTATCTGGGTCTTTGAGGTTGAAAATTACCCCAAGATTTCAATCACAGCCGTTAGAATAGCTGGTGCTTTGTCTGAAACTGGAATGAATACCCGCTTTTTCCAGTTGATGATCTCGGTGAAACATCCAGCAGCTAAAAGCCGCTCTGCCAGTGAGATAGCATTAACCAGTTCTATGCGAGGTTCACCAGCAACGAAAGAACGTCGCAAGGTTACACCACCTGGCAACTGCTGTGTATATCTCTCGTTGAGTACCAGCTTCACAAGTTCTTCTGGAGAAAGCAGCTGGTTCCTGAGTCCAAGTTGTTCGCGCACGGTTTGAATGTCGTGAGCATTCACCACCCGACCGAGAATCTTTTGTCCATCGCTGGTTTGCAGTCGGAATACTCGACTATTTTGCTGTGGCAGGATTTTCCAGATGGGTAGGAGAATACCAGTTACCAAATGCAGGTAATCGGTTGTGAACTTGGGCAGTGCGTCTACTTCCTTCGACCAAGCAGCAGCAAACGCATCGACACAAACCGTTTTCCAAGTAGAAGATTCTAAATCCTTGACTGGTATACGGGTTTCTTTTTGGGGACGGACGAGTAACACTCTTGGTACAACACCACCATCAGCGTCGTAGATACTATGTGTCGGAATTGACACAGCAGCATTACCAGACTTGGAATTGATCATGAGCATTCCTTGATATTGAGTGGCGAACTCTAACATCTCGTCAGCAGTTTTGATGTGGTTCCTTTGGGTGCGTTCCACTTTCAAGTAATTGGTGACGCTACCAGTTTGAGCATGAGTATATACAGCTTCCTGGCTCTCAACAGTAAACCGTTCAGCCCGTAAAGTTTCCACACCCATCTCATAGACCCCTGCCGCGATCGCTGCTTCAATCTGCTGACTTAGCAATAACTCAAAACGCTCGAACTAAAGTGACACAACAGGGATAATCCGCAAGGGTTTCAACTCTTTAGTTTGCGATAAATCCCCAAATTTTGGGCAACTTGAAACTCTATTTATCCCCCTAATTTTAGAGCTAGGACGACGAAACCAAGTTTCAGGTAGGGATTTATCGACTTGTGTGTACACCGTAGCCTGCGAGGAGAGGGAGGAGTAACGAAAAATTAGGCTTTTTACTCCCCTCTCCTTCAAAAAGAGGGGCTGGGGGTGAGGTCAAAATCCTGTACATCGAATTCAGGTTAATATTAAGTTTGCACCACAAAATCAGAAGCGGTGAGAGTCGGCGCATTTTTGAGAGTTGTAAATACACCACCATTACCGAAACCAACAGCGCTACCGTTAGGATTGTAAAATAACTGTCCGGTCACAGAGTCGTAGACAATGACAGCACTGCTGAGTGCCCCTAAAGATGTGATTGCAAAATCGCTGGCATTAGTGAAACCTGTTTCGGCATTAGAAGTAATTGCACTAAAGGTAGTCTTATCCAGAACAATTTTGTCATTTTGGGAATGTGTGAAGTCAGCGATCGCATCTGTACCTATAGCAGTACTGTTATAAGCAGCATTGGTATTGTAAACAAAAGAGTCAGCACCCGCACCACCGGTGAGAACATCGTTGCCAGCACCACCAACAAAAGTATCATTGCCCGCACCGCCGATAAGGGTATCATTGCCACCATCACCCCGCAACAAATCATTGCCACTTAAGCCGTCGATTTTGTCGTTACCTCCCTGACCATTAATTACATCATTGGAGTTGTCAAAACCTGCAATGTTACTGTTCAGGTCATTGAGGAAGGTAACGGTGTTGCGACGCAAAATGCTGTTAGAATTCCAGTTACCATTGAAGACATCAAAGCTATCAATAGGAAAAGTTTGGTTAAATATAATATTTTGATAGTCTGGTTCCGTTCGAGATCCAGGGAAATTACCCAAGTTTTGTAACTGAAAGTTTTGCAGAGTGACTTTGGTATCAGCTACGTTTTCAAAGGTAAGTTCTAAGTTATTGCCATTTTGAGTGAGTTGCAGATTCCTCGCAATTAAGCCATCACCAGAAAATTGCAACGTATCATAAGAAGCAATTGCCGCCGCCGATGGTTTTGACCCAGTACCCACACCGCCAAAGCCAGTGATGGTATCATGTCCATCGCCTAGTCGGATAGTAAAGCGCTCGTTACCAGCACCTCCAACTAAAGTATCATTGCCAGCACCTCCAACTAAAGTATCATTGCCAGCATCTCCAACTAAAGTATCATTGCCAGCACCACCCCGCAGCAGGTCGTCACCACTTAACCCGTCGATTTTATCGTTACCTCCTTGACCATTAATCACATCATTAGAGTGAGCAAAACCTTTGATGTTATTATTTAAATCATTCAAGAAAGTAACAGTGTTTTTGTTGAATACCGTAGTTTGGGTGGATTTGGCATTAATCACATCAAAGCTGTCACCAACCAAGGGTTCAAATCCGTTAAAAAATGTGATATTGCTGATTGCAGGTTTTCCTGCCGAAGCAGGCAAGCTATTCAGGTTTTCTAATTGAAAGTTTTGCAGAGTGACTTTGATATCAACTACGTTTTCAAAGCTGATTTTCAAGTCATTGCCATTTTGAGTTAGTTCCAGGTTTCTGGCAGTCAAATCAAAGCCCCCTATAAATTGCAATGTGTCGAAGGAGGCAATTACCCCTGTTGACGGATTTGACCCAGTGCCAACACCGCCAAAATCAGTGATTATATAATCTATTGAACTAATAAAGGTGCTAGAAGTGCTTTGACTAATAACAAAGGTGTCATTTCCACTGTTACCTGTTAAAGTATCATCACCACCGAGTCCGTTAATAACTTCGTTGGCAGAAGTGCCAATCAAGTTGTCGCTTTCAAAAGTCCCGTTCAAGTCGAGGCTAGGCGTAGCACTGCCATAAACAAGATAGCTTTGTCCAGTTTGAGGGATGCCATTAGGCGAAGCATTCAAAGCGCCAATAATTACGTCGCCAATACCATCACCATTAATATCTCCCGCGTCACTGACCGATCTACCGAATTCACCACCCGTACCATTAATAGCGTAGCCGTTAATACCATTCAAGGACGAAAGGTCAACGGTACCGCTACTGCCAACACTCGCCCCCCCAAACACCACATAACTTTGTCCAGCATTAAAATTCCCATTAGGAGAAGCACCAAAGGCCGCAACAATCAGGTCGTCAATACCATCATCGTTAACATCCCCTGCACTGCTAACTGAGTAACCTAAGTAACCAAGAGCATTAATTCCATTGATGCGAAAACCATTAGTGCCATTTAAAGAACTAGGGTTGAAGACACCGCCACTGCCAACATTCGTCCCCCCAAACACCACATAGCTTTGCCCTTCATCTACAAATAAGGGGTCAGCACTCCACGCCCCAACAATCAGGTCGTCAATGCCATCATTATTGATGTCTCCGGCATTACTGACTGAAATGCCTAATGCGTCATCAAAATCGATACCGTTGATGATAAAGCCATTAATGCCATCTAAAGAAGAGAGATTCAGGATGCCGCCGCTACCTACATTCGCTCCCCCATATACTACGTAGCTTTGCCCAGCAACATCGTTGAAGTTAGGGTCAGCGCGATATGCCCCAATTATTAGGTCATTGATGCCATCGTTATTAATATCTCCTGCACTGCTGACTGAATCACCTGAGTTGTCATCCTCAGCAATACCATTAATTTTGAAACCGTTAGTGCCATTCAGGGATGAAAGGTCGAAGTTGCCACCACCACCGACATTCGTCCCCCCAAAAATCACATAGCTTTGTCCAGCAGCAGAGTTGCCATTGGCGGAGGCATTAGGTGCCCCAATAATCAGGTCATCAACGCCATCGTTGTTGATATCCCCAGCATTGCTGACTGAATCACCTAACAGACCATTCGCAACAATACCGCTAATTTTGAAACCGTTAGTGCCATTGAGGGACGAGAGATCGAAACTACTGGCACTACCGATATTCGTCCCTCCGAATACCACATAGCTTTCTCCAGCACCAGATTTGCCATTTGGAGAAACATAAGGTGCCCCAATAATCACGTCGTCAATGCCATCATTGTTGATGTCTCCGGCATTACTAACTGACCAGCCTAAGCCGTTATTAGAATCAAGACCATTAATTTTAAAGCCATTAGTGCCATTTAAAGAAGAGAGATTGAATGTGCCACTGCTGGCCAAATTCGTTCCGCCAAATACCACATAGGTTTGTCCAACAAAGTCTTTCCCTTCAAGGTCAGCAAAAGGCGCAGCAATAATCACATCGTCAAAGCCATCACTATTGATGTCTCCCGCTTTGCTAACTGACGAACCTGACCGATTTTCGGCAGCAATACCGTTGATGGCAAAGCCATTTTTGCCATTCAAAGAAGAAACGGTGAATGATGAAATAACCATGATTTTCTCCTGTGTTTGTTGTAATGGAGCCAGTGGAAACTGGTATAGTTCTTCAATTAACTGAACAAAGCTTTAAACTTGATGAGGTTTTGCGTTTTAGAAAACTACGCTGGCACCAGAGAATTCGATCTGGCGAATTGGAAAAGTGTTGTTGATACGAAAATCTGAAATTTCACTCTAAAATCAGAAAATTTAGGATCTATCAGATAAACGATAAAGGCGATGAATCATGCGATTGCTGTTCCTAAACTCTAAAATTAAGCTTTTTCCTCATTTAAGAAGCTAGTTGCGGTTAGGAAGCTTTAAGAGTAAGTTACAGAAAGTTTGCATCTACAAAATTCGTGATTAGAACATTTAATTACAAATTAGGTAAATGCAATCTTTAGGTACTGGCTAGTCCACTAATTTAAGCTTAAAAACATAAAAATGCTTTCGTAACTGTTAAATTACTTACATACTCTTATAAAGTATAAAATTTGTCAATAGACCTAGTGCCGTTATAGTAAGGCTACGAACAAGTTTTGCAACTACCAATTAAAATTTTTATATAAGCTTAATACGCGATACACATTGCACTTTTTAGAGGATCTTTCTATAGAAGTAAAAGATTTTATAAATATTCTAGAAAGAAAAAAGAACATTTGTAGACGCTTGTGCAACTACGCTCAGTATATTTGGCTGAATAGCTTGTACAAAGGTTGTTCGGCATATTTTAACTCTAGATTATCCTTAGCCTCGAATATCCCGTTTTCACCAGTTTGTCTCTGTCCCCGAGTGAGTGCGCCCAACTGTCCAGCCGTCGAGCAATCGTGCTGTGAATCGACGTTCACCGATGACGTTAGTGGTAACAGGTCTGAACACGGGTGCTGATGCTTGGTTTGTGCGGTGCGATCGCCGCTTATAAAAATCTACGCATATCTGGGCAATAAAGCTCAAATCTATGTAAAAAGAAGTTAGCGGTTTATCTTCTCAGGAAATCGTCTTTAGTGCAGTAGCTTGCTTTTGCCAGATGGCTCTGACAATCGCTTGACCAAAGGCCCCCAGTTAGAGATAGCATAGAAGTTGTGACGCTTGATGCTAGATTTCCGAATTAATTTATTTAGTTGGTTCCAGAGGCTCCATACGTGCTTTCCATCCTTCACGGAGAGATAGGCGGTTATGGAGCCGGGAATATTTTCAGTCAATCGCATACCACGCCGTGCAATAGCGATCGCCGCTGCACAGTCCGAAGGTAGCCCATATTGTCGGGCATACTTTACCATACCAATTAAACTGGTGTAGGCTGGATTGACTTTCATTAAGTAAATGCCACGATTGCTGGAAATACTTTTTAGTAATTTGTAAAAACGACTATACGCCCAACCAGAAAGCATCCGAGCATACTTTCTGCCACATTCCCTTAGTTGCTCTTTTTTGCTAGAAAAGTCTAATTCTTCACAAACAATCGGACAACAGAAAGCGTGAGCGAATCTCGCCAGTTGTAAGCAAGCATCAACAATCTGAGCGTCTTGTTTGCCTGATGGTAATCCCATCTGTAGGGGGATTTGACCATGAGATTTGAGATTACCATCTTTATCAATGTATGCCCAGCCAATGGAGCCAGGATTCATATCAATTCCAATACAGCCGTAAGCAGAATGTTTAGAAACACGCCCGATTGATATTGGTGTAAATTGTACTGCTGCATTCCATTTGTTGTGCTTACGAAAGAAATGCCATGTTTTAGCTCCATCCTTGGGCAATCTGTTGATATTGCGGTCAAAGTTGCCTAACTTAGTTATGACTTGTTTACCAAACCGTGATTCTAGACAAGCTGGGACACGGAATTTTAAAGTATGACCATCCCATTGACAAACTTGATTACCAAAGCTTTCATCCTTGGAACCAACTACAAATACTTGATTTTTAGGAATAACTGTTTGAATTGGAGAAGTTTTTAAGTGTTCGAGTTTTTGAGTTAATTTGTAAGCTCGACGTTTTTTATGGTGAATTTGAAAACGTAAATTATTCCAATTAGTGTTACGAAATTTCAGAGAACAGGATAATGGAAAGCGACATCCTGTTTTAGACTTATACCAGTTCTTTTTAGCATAAAACTTCACAGAATCAGATAACTTTTTCTCTGATTTGGTAATCCAAGAGTTGAGTGATTTTAGTTTTCCCTCCAGTGTTCTGATGTGGAGATTACGGTGTTGTTTAGAGGCATTAACCGCACCTTGAGCAAGACTGATTACACCATTGGCGTGTCGCTTTGATATGCCATAAGTCTTCTGTAAATGAGTATTCCAACTAGAATCATTGAACCTATTTACTGCTAAAAGGTGATTAGCTGTCTCACACGCTGCTTTATGGAATACCGAACTATAAGCAGTCAAAAACATCTCAAACTCTGTGAGTCCTAAACTATTTAATTCTTCTGCTGGAGTTGGCAATCCTTTAATATACGTGAGAGTGGGCATTTATTTCGCCTCATTAGTTGTCTTATCTTTGAAAACCCTCAGCTTCAATGGCAAAAGTGGCTATCCCACTAAATACCGAATAATCTGCGGATCTATCCTTGAAATGCGCTTTTTAATTGATTGCGGAGGATTTTTGAAAAACCGTTTTAAATCCCGACTCTTAACTAGGTAATTAGTTGCAGAACGCCGAATAGCTTTGAGCCATCCTCGTTTTACCCATTTAGCTACAGTACAGGGGTTTAAGGAGAGAGCTTGAGCAATTTGATTACAACTATAGTTATCGAGAGTAGGACGTGCAGCATAACCCAACGCATACAGCTTTTTATGAACAGCTAAAGTTGTGCGATAATAGCCTCGCCTTCTGAGTCTGTATGCTATCTGTTTAGGTGTATAAGCTTCAGACATCTCTTCAAGAATTTCTAACTCTTGGGGAGTCCATTTTTTCTTCATTTGTTGACCTCCATAGTTACTGATAAATTGAATATTTAGGCTAGTGGCGACTCAAAGCTGAATCGCCTTTGTTTGTTATCAATTACCTCTGTTGTTGATTTTGATGGTTTCCATGTGTACAAAGTGATGGCTGTGTTTGTTTGAATGAGTTAATGGATTTAGTTAGTCGGCAATTTGTCAGAATCTTGTGTAATTGTCAGCAAAAAACCGTGTTTGGTATTCTGGACTCGTACTAGTTCTCTATCGAGTAATGATTGGATTACTGTTCGTGAGAAATTAATGCTGTGCAAAGGAGCAGAACCACCATAGCGGCGTAAGAAAAGCAGCAAGCTAGCAGCCGTGAGGTCAGAGCAGTTTTTGGGCGATTTAGCCATCAGCTATGCCTCCAGGAATTGCTTTTAATTCGTACTTAAGCAGTTCAAGTTGGCGTAGACATTGTTCTATTTCAGCCTGAATCTCTGCTCTCAATTCCTGCGGTGTCAGTAATTTAATCTCGTTCTCTAAGTGATTTCCTTCATCAATGGAATTGATGTCAGGCATGACGATGTACCGCCAGCCTTCGCCATATTCGTATGCTAAAAGACTATCGCTTGGGTAATACTTGATGCCGATGATAATTCCCTGCTCTGTACGTTGTCCTAAAGTGAATCGGGGGTATTTCCAACCGTGTGGAATGGTGATTGTTGGTTGCATGGTTGTAATTGCTGAAGTTGACTATGCTGCTATGGCTTTATCTGTAACTCTGGATTTGTTTGCTACTTTCATGAAGTCATCCAACCCAACTGCTGCTTCTTCTGCCTGGGCGTACCGAATCTGATCCATAGCGTTAGACCAGTAGGTAATATACTGAAATATCACCCCAATCATCGAATCAACTTTGTACACTCGATAATTCTTGGGGCAGGCTCCATTGACGTAAACGAGCGTGTAACCAGGGATTTCGATAACCTCTGCATTCGGGTCTGTTGGCGGTAGAAAAATTTTCTCTGGTGAATCATCCAACTCGGCTACTTGAAGAGAGGGCGTAGTTTCTGTGGTGTATGCCATTGTGATGTTTGTTACCTATTACACTGTAGAGGCGATTACAATTCTTGATGTGCAATCGCCCTTTTAATGTCAGTGGTTACGCTGCTACAGCTGGTCGGACTCCCAAAAACGTAATCGCTTCTTCTGCACTCGATGCGAATCTGTTCATGCCGTATGTGCGGGGCCTGGAATACCAGCCTTGGTAATTGCAACCGATGTAGCCTACTAGCTGATTATTTCGGTAAAGTTTAGTACTGAAGGATAACCAATCAATCTGGGGATGCCACAGGTTGAACTTGACACAAGCTTCTTCTAATTCATCGCTGAGGCGTTCATTGCGCTCTAATGGAGTTTCTGGAAGTGTCGCTTTAACCTCTGCAACTCTTTTTGCAAACCAGTCCCGGTCAAAGGGCAAGCAGCCACCGTTTACGAACCGTACCCATAATGTAATCCCACCTTCCAACCAGATAGTACGAACAGATTCCGGTTCGACTTGAATAATCTCGCCAATGATGCGGCGGTCACGAGATGTTAGGGGGTCTTTGGTTGGCGCTACAGCTTCGGCTTGGGATTCGATGTGGCTGTATAGTTCTGCTTGGGCGAGGGCTTGCTCGTCTTTGAAGGGAGTATTTGCAATTATTGTTTGATTGAGTTTAAAGCTTGAGGGTGCTTGTTGTGTGTAAACAGATTGCGTCATAATGAGGATCTCCTGCCTCTATATGGGGTTAGGTTTTTACAGAGGGTGATCACAAACTTTGGACGGGGAGTGATCACCTTTTGATCTGAGCAAATAAAAGCTGATTTGTGAAACCGCTTTGTTTATCCCATAAATCTAAGATACAATTTTGTTAATACTTTTGTCAATACATTGTTAATACGGTTAGATGATGTATGTCCTGGAAGTTGATAAGCTATGTTTATACACTTGCTAATACAACTTGCTATTGATAGCGTGTAAGTTGAAAGTTATAAACAACGAGAATTGAGATGGCAGCAGACAAACAGATAATTATTAGGATCTCTGAAGATAAGAAAGAGGCTTTTATGAATAAAGCCAAAGCTAGCAATACCTCTGTATCCAAGTTGTTAATGGATTTTATTGATTCTTATTTAGCTGAAAAGCCAGTAAATGAGCTTGATCCAGAGTTAGTAAAGCTAAAATCAGAAGTCGCCGAAATGAAGCAGCAGTTTATGCAGTGGCAACAACAGCAGTACGAAATGTTGGGGGAATCCGCCGCCTGAGAGAAGAGAATAGTACTCTCAGGCAATGGCGAGAGCAAGTTACTAAGGCAATAAGCGACAAACCAGCTAGGGAAACTTAGCTGGTTTGTTTTTTGATAGGTTGATTTGTATTAACAATTTTGCTAATGTTAATACATTAATCATAATCCGGCTTATTTTCGGAGTCCAAATGGTTTCAACAATACAAAATCCCCTGTCCACAATGGGGGCAAATTTCGTTCGCCTATATAAGCGGCTAACAATAAGTCAAAAACGCCGTAAAAGACTGGATCTAATTGCCAAGTATGGTTGGCGGTGCTTCTGGTGCAACAGTGTCATAATCCCAAACACGCTGACTATGTTTTTTGCCTGTATATACAGCATATAAAGGTGAAACAATGCTGACACTAAACTGTTCCGAAACAACCTCAGCCATTGACTACAGCAATCTCAACATCAGCATTCAGGAAACCTTCGCCGCCATAGACCGATTTGAGTGGCAGGTATCGGATGAACTGCGGTTGATGCGAGATAACAAATATTACCGAGATGGTAGATATACTAGCTTTGAAGACTACTGCGAAAAGGAATTGACCAAACACGGGGGATATCGCAAGGTTAAAGATTTATTTGCAGCCAAGCGAGTGGTTGAAACTTTACCTGAAGATTTGAGGGGCAAGATCACTAAACCATCTCAAACCCGATCCCTACTCCGTCTGGTCAAAACTCCTGACAAGTTAGAGCAAGCTGTTGCGATCGCAGCGAAAGAAAAACCCTTCCCAACTGCCGCCGATTTTGCCAAAGCAGTCCAGCAGGTTGCACCAACGGTTAAACGCGCCGCAAAAACCGAAAACCCCAAAACGCAATTGTGTAATTCTGTGACTGTTTCATCACCAGAACATGCCCGTTATGGGGAGTCGGGAGTGATTGAGGCAGACGCACCGAATCACTGGCAGCAGATTGTCACTTTTGCTGATGGTGAGAGGTTGTTGATCAACAATGCTGATTTGGATGCCCCAAGCGTTCCATTCCCCAGAGAGCGCACTTACCCCGCAGAATATTCTGAAGCGATCGCTGCTATTGAAGAACGCCATAAACAGGAGTTAGAGCGACTTTCCCAGGAATTGAGAATTGGGCTACAAACAGAGGCTAATGCCAGAGCCGAAGAACAAACTAAAGAGCAGGTAGAATCCTTACAAAAACTCTTTAAGCAACAGAAAGAAGAAAATATCCAGTTGCAGCAACGGCTCTCGGAGATGGAGGGGTTACGGAAACTGGAGGCCGAAAATCAGCAACTCCAGCAGCGCATTCAGGAATTAGAACACGCCGTAGAACAGCGCCCTTCCCAACAATGGGGGAATACCATGACCCAGCAAGCGACTAAAGCGTTGAACAAGCAGGTGAAACAAGCCTTGGAGAAAACCATTGATCTGCGATCGCTAGCGCAGGAACCACCCAAGGAGAACGCCCAAGAATGCTTACGACTTATGGGTATGGCGTTGAAGAATCTTGCCAGTGCTATGAACAACGCCCAAGCGCTCGAAGCTGCGGCGATAATCCTGGGGAGTGAGCCGACACCAACTGCGATCGCATATCGAGCCGAGCAGTTGGAAATGTTGCCCCAGGCGGTTAGTGATATCCGGCAGGTACTTGCAAAACCTGGGTGTACGTGGCAGGAGTTTTGGGATGTTGCCCAAGAGTACGAGGTGATTAAATCAGATTATTTGGCGGAATTGACCACCCAAGAGACTGATTTAATTACTGCTCTCCAGAAAGCATCCTCTCAACCAGACACCATTGGCATCGGTTCTATCGTTGCTCACGCTGACCCATACCGCACTTTGTATGTACAGAGGGGTGAGGTTGTAGAGGATTTGGGCGAAGAGTTAGTAGTTGCTTGGGATCATTGGCGAAACCAGTCCAAGAAAACTGATAGGTACTTCCGAGACGAGTTACGATTCTGGCAAGGCTAACTGATCTGTTGCCCATACCAGTAATTCTTTAGACAACCAAATAGGAAATAGCAAGCCCCACAATCACAGAGGGGGAAATTTCCGTGCCTCAACATAAACAGGAGATTGTAAAATGACTGCAACCATTACCTGTCCCAAGTCCAAAAAGGCTGTTGCCACTAAACCACAGTCACCGTATAAAAGGCTTCATGTGATTATTCCCATTGAAGATTTGCTGTGGGCATCGCAGCAAAAGCCTTCAGTTACGCAAATGTGGCAGGAATGCTGGACGGCTGATCCCTATGGTTCCCGGTGGATGCCGCTAACAAGTGCTTTGGGGTACAGTACTTTTATCTCTGCAAAGAAAATTCTTTCTGAAAGTGGGCTATTCATCTTCAAACCTGACAAGTCGATTCAAGATGGTAGGGAAACGGCTAGCTGGATGGTGAAAAATTTGCATGGCAGTCGGATGAAGGAGTTCTGGGAGAAAGCTAATTCTCTTAATCAGCAACCAGATGCTAAAAAACGAGAACCAAATGCTGGGGATTCAGAGAAAGATGCTGGCTCTGAAGAAATGGGTGCTTTGAATCAAGCACCTATTTTAGGTCAAAGTCAGCCAGAGCAAAGATTCCAGGAAACCTCACGAACTGCTCAGGAACAGCTAACGAACTCTTCAAAAGAGTTCGTTAGCTGTGTCTCTGACACGCTTATACAGATTTCGCGTAAGGAGGAGACGGCTCACGCGCCCTTAAGGGGCGCGTCGCCTCAGTCTGTTCAAAGCGTGTCAGAGAAGGAAGAAGAGTTACCTGCGGTAACGGACTGTACGACGCTAACGCTTGTGGATGCTGCACCAAGTCAACCTGCTTCGTTGTTGGCTGAAAAGCAGGATTGTGGTGTTGAAGCGATATTCCCTCATGAAGGTACTTGTTCCGCCGCGCCCGTCTCTCAAAGTGAAAAATCTTTAAATTCTGCGATCGCAGATCAACCACAGGGGCAAGTAGAATCAGGTAATCTCGCTTCGTTGTTGGTTGAAAATTCAGTTTCAGGTGTAGGAATCAAAGCAGATCATGAAGGTGAAAGTTCCGCCGCGTCTGTCACCAACGCTGAAAAATGGTCACATGAAGCAATAGTTGCAAGGGCAAATGCGCGACCTGTAAGAAGGGAGAAACTAAATCGAGCAGCAAATTCAGGGGAGAATCCGGGCTTTGACTTCTTGCAAGAATGCTGGAATGACGATCCGGCTTTGCAGATTGTGATCAAGAAGTTGCTTGTGAAATTTCCGCAATGGGGAATTGCTTGTGTTGATGGGGTGTTGGTGGACTGGAATGGGTAATAATTACTATGTCAATTAACTGCATATTTCCGCACTTGTTGCTATCAAGAACGCCATGCTGCCTCTAGCAATATTTCTTTAGCGTTGGTATTTAATGAATTTTTTGCTGTAATCATAGATGTCACACTATAAATTACTCTTTTTAGGGTATAAGTAGTTATTGCACACAAAGTTAGGATACGTGCCTAAATTTTGAAGAATTCTTTGAGAGCGAGTCAGAAAATGCTAAAGGTCAAAAATGATACTTCTACTGAGCTACCGTTGACCTATGTTGGCAAAATGACCCAGCAGCAGCTAGAAAAACATCTTTGGGATGCTGCTGACATATTACGGGGAAAAATTGACTCTGGGGACTTCAAACACTACATTTTTGGGCTGTTGTTCTTCAAGCGTTTGTGTGATGTGTGGGAAGAAGAATATGAGGAACGGCTGAATCTTTATCAAGATGCACAATTAGCAGCTGATCCTGAAGAGCATCGCTTTCACATTCCACCTGGGGCGTTTTGGAATGATGTACGCAAGCATTCCACAAATATTGGTGAAAATCTTAATGCTGCTTTCCGGGCAATTGAAGATGCAAATACTCGCCTGCGGGGAGTCTTTCAGGATGTGGACTTTAACAATAAAGAACGCTTCCCCGATGCGACATTAGAGTTGTTGTTGCAGCACTTTAGCAAGCATCGCCTGCGGAATTATGATGTTAAGGCGGATATTCTGGGGGATGCTTACGAATATCTGATTTCTAAATTTGCTGATGATGCGGGGAAGAAGGGAGGCGAGTTTTACACTCCTAAGATGGTGACTCGCTTAATTGTCACCTGCTTAGAACCAGATGAGGGAATGAGTATTTATGACCCTACTTGTGGTTCTGGCGGTATGTTATTGGAGATGGTGAATTATCTCAAACGTCAAAAGAAAAATCCCAAGTCCTTGCAGTTGTACGGTCAGGAAATGAACCTCAACACTTGGGCGATTTGTGAGATGAATTTGTTTCTCCATGATATTGATGATGCGTTTATTCTGCGGGGTGATACGTTGCGGAAACCGAGGCATTTAGTTGCGGAGGGAAGTAAGGTATTACGAACATTTGACCGAGTACTGGCAAATCCGCCGTTTTCTCTGAAGAATTGGGGAGATGAAGATTGGAGAAATGGGGATAAGTTTAGTCGGGATACTTACGGTTGTCCGCCAAAATCCTATGGGGATTTGGCATTTGTGCAGCACATGATTGCTAGTTTGAATGAAACTGGTAAGTTGGGTGTAGTTTTACCCCACGGGATTCTGTTTCGTGGTGGTACGGAAGCGAAAATCCGTGAGGGAATTTTGAAAGATGATTTGATTGAGGTAGTGATTGGGTTAGCACCGAATTTATTTTATGGCACAGGTATTCCGGCTTGTGTGTTGATTATTAACAAGCAGAAACCAGCCAAGCGGCGGGGTAAAGTGCTGTTTGTGAATGGTGCTGAGGAGATGGTCGAGGGGAAAAACCAAAATACTCTCTCTCAGGCGAATATGGAACGTTTGGTTAAGGCGTTTTTGGCGTTTGAGGATGAAGAACGTTTTGCGCGGGTCGTGGATTTAGCTGAGATTGAGAAGAATGATTTTAATCTCAATATTGCCCGATATGTGCAGACGGCTGAGGAGGTTGAACAAATTAATGTGGCTGCGGAAGTAAAGGTTTTAAAGGAATTATTGGCAAAGCGGGATAAGGCAGAGGCGAAGATGTTGGAATTTTTGGAGGAACTGGGTTATGGTTCCTGATGGCTGGGAATTTAAATCATTAACAGATTTGGCATATTCGATTCAAAACGGGTTTGTCGGAAAGGTATCTGAGCATTATGTAAAAGATGGAGTTCCTTATCTAATGGCAAAAAATATCCGATACAATCGGATAACAATCGATGATTTAGAGACTGTAACATTAGAGTTCCAACAAAATAATCCAAAGGTATCTGTAAAAGCTGGAGATATTCTTACTGTTCAATCAGGACATATTGGTACATCTGCAATAGTTCCTCCTGAATTAGATAATTCTTGTTGTCATGCTCTAATTATTACTAAACCAATTCAGGACAAAATTGACTCGCATTTTATTGCTTACTATTTAAATTCTCCTCCAGGTCGAGAGCGCCTGTCTGAGATTTTCATTGGAACTACAATTAAGCATATTAATACTAAAGATTTAAAGAAATTTTATGTTCCAGTTCCTCCGCTTTCTGAACAAAAGAAAATTGCTGAGATTTTGAGCAGTGTAGATGAAGCGATCGCATCTACTCAAGCAGTCATTGACCAAACCCGCCAAGTCAAGCAGGGGCTACTCCAGCAACTTCTCACTGGCGGCATTGGTCATACTCGGTTTAAAGAAAGTGCGATCGGGAAAATTCCAGAAACTTGGAATTTGGCAACAATAAAAGAGCTTGTATTAGATGAACCAAATTCTTTAACAGCCGGACCATTTGGAACAATTTTTAAAGCTAAAGATTTTAGAGATAGTGGTGTTCCCATAATTCAAATACGCCATGTTACCGAAGATGGTTTTTCTTGGGGTAGTAAAGTTACTTATATGGATGAATCTGTCTATGAGCAATTTCATAGACCATATACAGTTAAGAGTGGTGACTTGTTGATTACAAAAATGGGTGAGCCTCCTGGTATAGCCTGTATTTATCCAAAGAAAGAGCCATTTGCGATGGTTACACCCGATGTTATCAAGGCTAGCGTTGATCATCAAAAAATAGATACATATTTTTTGATGTGTTTATATAACAGCCCACAAATAAAAAGCGAGATTCTTAATTTAACAAAAGGTGGAACAAGAAGTAGAGTTACACTTGATGAGTTTTATAAACTACTATTACCTTGTCCTCCACTTAATGAGCAAATAAAAATATCTACTGTTTTATTTGCATTAGATGAATTAATTGACAGAGAAAAAAATAAATTACAAAACTGCGAGGGAATCAAACGCGGTCTAATGCAAGACCTCCTCACAGGTCGCATCCGTGTAAGAGTCATGCCATGAACAAAGGCCCCGAATACACTCTTGCTGAAAAACCCTGCATAGATGCCTTAGTAAAATTCGGCTTCACTTGGCTACCACCCCAACAAAACCAAACTGCTAGAGACACCCTTAACCAAGTGATCCTCCGCGACATCTTCATTACAGCAATTCAACGCATTAACGCTGTACCTGAAGAAGTTACCCGCGCCACTTACCAGGATATGCTTGCTGTCACCGATAATGAGCAATGGACAAACCTGCTGCGGGGCAACTATAGCCGTAATGTCCCTGGCGAAACTACCAAAAAAACCATCCGTCTTATTGATTTCCTTCATCCTGAAAACAACACTTTCACGGTCACTAATCAGCTTTACGTCAAATCTCAAAACTCCCGTAAACCTGATATAGTCGTTTTCATTAACGGTATTCCGCTTGTTGTCATAGAAGCTAAAAAACCCTTCATTGCCAAAGACAAAACTGGAGAAGCATTTGAGCAAATTAAACAATATGAGCGTGATATTCCCCGCCTGTTCTATTCCAACGCCTTTAATATCATAACTAATGGGGTAAATGTTCTCTATGGTGCAACAGACGCAGCTTCAGCTTACTGGGGAGCTTGGAAGGAAGACGGAGGGACGGGGGGGATCAACTTCAGCAATGAATTAGAGAAACAACTGTGGTACTTGCTAGAACCCTCTCGGTTACTCGATATTCTGGCACACTTCATTGTTTTTGAGAAACGCGAACAGAAAGTAACTAAGAAAATCTGCCGGTATCAGCAATTTCGTGCAGTCAACAAAATTGTAGACAGAGTACTTGCACCTTTAAAACCAGATCCCAGTCTCCCAGAACGCAAATATCGTAAAGGCTTGATTTGGCATACCCAAGGGTCAGGTAAAAGTTTGACAATGGTATTTGCCACTCTTAAACTCAAAACTCACAAAACAATTGATTCTCCTTGTCTAGAAAATCCCAATATTTTAATCCTTACAGATCGCATTGATTTAGACACCCAGATTGCTAACACGTTTTTAGCCTGTGGGCTGCCTAACCCTACACGTATTACTTCTGGTGATGAACTACAAAAAGCCATTAACAGCAATCCTGTGGGCTTAACTTTACTCTCTACTATTTTCAAATTTAATGAATCAACCAAACAAGCACTTAACAGCAACAACTGGATTATTTTAGTAGATGAATGCCACCGTACCCAAGAGAGAGACTTGGGTACATTCTTAGAAAAAACCTTAGTTCATGCTTGTTTTATCGGTTTTACTGGTACACCAATTCAAAATACTGACCAAGACACATACCAAAATTTTAGCCTGATCGGTGAAGGCTACCTTGACCGCTACAGCATAGATGACGCGGTAGCTGATGGTGCTACGGTTCCGATTCGTTACACTAGCCGGAAAGCAGAATGGGAGGTAGATGAGAAACGGCTAAATATCTTGTTTGATAACTGGTTTGCAAATGAACCAGAGGAAGTTGTTAACAAGATTAAAGCGCGAGGTGTGAAAGTTGAAGATTTAGTCAAACATCGCCAACGCATCGAACTGCTTGCTTACGACATTTGGACGCACTTTTCTCTTCATGCTGCCCCAGAAGGGTTTAAAGCTCAAATAGTTGCAATCGACCGAGAAGCGATTATTCTCTACAAAAAGGCATTAGATAAAATCATCAGTAAGAGCTTAACCAAACAAGGTTTTGACCCAGAAACAGCAAAAGCTTGGGCGGAAGCGATGAGTGTTCCAATTTACTCCAGTAACCAAGAAGATGGCAAACCGAGCGAAGACAAGTACATTGATACACTCCGCAAAGACCTGAGAAAATATGCCTTAGATAAAGACGGTGAACTTGCTGCCACTAATAGATTTACTGGGGATGATGTTGAATACGAAGCCAAAGTTCAACGTGGTGAAGTACCCCCGGTGCATTTTCTCATTATCTGCAATAAGCTACTGACTGGGTTTGATGCACCCCGCGAAAGTGTGATGTATTTAGATAATCCTCTCAAAGAACATAACCTACTGCAAGCGATCGCACGTACAAACCGCGTTTATGGTGATCACAAAGAATTTGGGCTAATTGTTGACTATATTGGCGTTACCAAAAACCTCACTGAAGCTTTAGCGACCTACCGTCAAGCCGATGTGAAAAACGCAATGAGAGACTTGGAGGTGGAACGCAATCAACTAAAAGCTGCCCATGCAGAGGTAATGAAATTTCTCAAACCCATTCCCCGCAATACAGGAGATATTCGTCAAGAATACGACGCTCTCATTCAACATTTGGGAACTGAGGATAGATGGTACGATTTTCATCGCCAAGCCAGACCCTTTATTAAAGCTTACGATACCCTAAGCCCTGACCCATTTATTCTTGATTACAGAACTGATCTTAAATGGGTAGCTGGATTTTTACCCTTGGGAACCCTAACTTTCGAGAAACGTGAATCTAATCTTTCTCGTGATGTCAGTGCCAAAATCCGAGAAATGCTAAATGAACACCTGGATATTACAGGTATAACGACGCTTTGCAAATTACATGACATCACAGACCCAGATTTTTGGAAAGATTTTACAAGCGATCGCCCTGAACCAGAGATTAAAACTGCGGCAGTACGCAAAAGTGCCGAACTCCGCAAAATTATGCAGCAGAAAGTTGATGAAAATCCTTTATACTACGACACATTTTCAGAGAGAGTTTTAGAAGTTCTGCGTCAGTTCGAGCAAGGTCAACTTGAAGCTGCCGCAACTCTTAAGCATTATGAACAAATCTTGCGCGAGATGCAAACGGCTGAACAAGCTTATAAAAAAACGAGTTTGAACCAGCAAGCTTACGGTGTCCTCAAAATTTTAGAGGCATTCTTGCCAGCAAACCAAGATGAAGACAATAGCAGCAACCAGAGCAGTTCTAACAGTGCTACCTCGGATAATGAGCGAAGTCCTTTAGAGAAAGCAGCACAGGAAATTGATGCACTTTATTCTAGCGATGAAACCGCGCCTCATGGTTGGCATTTGAAAGAACAGTTACGCAAAGAGCTACGGCAGAAAGTGCGTGCATTGGTGTTTAATTTAAAGTTAGAAAACTGGAAAGATATACCTAGTAAAGTTGATGAGTATGCGCTCAAACATTACAGCAAAACTTGAGTGATGAGTTTACAAGTATGACATCCTACACCAAAATATATAACGACTATCTTGCCAATGTTTACCGCGATGCTGAGGCGCAATATTCTTGGTATAAGAAAGCTGATAATTTAAGAGATGCTGTCAAGAAAGCTTTCCTCAGTGAAGACGAACAGAGAAAAGTTAACGATCATCAACGTCTTGTCGGTCGCCAGTGTTTAGCTGAGGCAATTTCAGTTGCCTTAGAACGCTTTGAGATTCTAGAAATCAGCAGTTTTGACAGCTTTGATACCATTTACCAATTTGTTGAGTCTGTTAGTGATGACGTAAAAGGCTTCGGTCTATTAGCTACTTATGATGTCGCACTCCGTATTGCTAAATATCTGGATTTGGAACTTCGGGAAGTTTATATGCATGCAGGTGTTACAATCGGCGCTCGCGCTCTAGGCTTTAATGTCAAGGATGGAGATATCATGCTTGTAGAAGAATTTCCGGCACCCTTTAACAAGTTAAGTGGCGATCATTTAGAAAATTTACTTTGTATGTACAAAGAGGTGTTAGCTAATTCTTCAGTCGAGGTCGGTAAAACTTGCATTCGCCCAAAAATAAATTCTTCTTGCATCAGGAAGAAGGGCTGCTCTTAAAATGCTAATAATAAAGAGTTTGAGTCTGTCTAATCGCTAGTAGCTTCCGGTTTGCTCCCTTTAGTAGCTTCCGGTTTGCTCCCTTTAATTGTTATGCCTATTCTACAAATCGGTCAAACCAACATCTCCTACACCGTGCGCTACAGTAACCGTACCAAGCAGCAGCGCATCGTTGTTACCTCTGAAGCAGTGGAAGTAGTTGCACCACCTGATACTCCTGTAGAAAAAATCACTGCTTTCCTTGACAGCAAACGTCGCTGGCTATTCAATGCAGTTGAAGATTGTCGCTCGAAGCATTCACCGGAACTCCCTCAGCGTTACGTGAGTGGGGCGAAAGTAATGTACCGAGGTCGCCGTTTAATGTTGCAGGTAGAGTCAGCCGATGTAGAACAGGTTACTATCGCTTGCAGAAGCCGCTTTTTCATTCAAGTACCTCATCAGTTGGCTAGAGACGAAAGAGAAGATGCTATTGAGCAAGCATTAACTCATTGGAAACGCGATCGCGCTTGGCAAGATATTCAGCACTTCACCAAAATATATGCCCGTAAGTTGGGTGTTCAGTTACCACCTGTCAAGCTTTCAGAGCAAAAGCGAGTTTGGGGAACCTGCTCTAAAGATAGGGTGATCCGCATCAATTGGCAGTTAGTTGATGCGCCTTTGTCAGTCTTGGAGTATGTGGTAGCACATGAGATTGTTCACTTGCTGCATCGAAATCATGGAGATGCTTTTTGGGATGCGCTCTCATGCGTTATGCCGGACTGGAGGACGCAGAAGGCTCAACTGGAAGCTTGGGAAGGGTACGTATGACTGCTTTTTTTATACTGTTGATAGATCATGCTTAATTTAAGGGAAAACTGAAACTAGGCGTTAAAGCTGGTGTCTGCATTCTGGTTGTAACTAAGCAAGGTATGGATAAGGTTTCACAGATTGATAATGTTAAAAGTTTTGCTCAAATAATTGCTCGTAACGTTAATCTATGGAGACTTCTTGTTGGAAGAGAAATTATAAATTCTGGACGAGGAAGAGGGAGAGTTTCAAGTTTAGACAATAATGGTAAAAATATATGTGTCAGCTATCCATTCACAGATACTATACCCTATGAAAAAGCTTGTCACTACACTATTAAATATAAAAAAGATAGATTTATTAAAGAATTTAATTATATAATTCCACCCTTAGATTATAAAGAAGTTAGTGAATTTCTACAGCAAGGGAAAATAGTTACACAACTTGATCATCTGTCTCTAGAATTGGAAAAACAACGTCAGGAAAGAGCCTGTATACAACATGAATGCACAGAGAAAGAGCAGTTATCACTTGCACCAATGCAAAATCAGCGACAACCCAAAATTGTAGAAAGATATCAAGACCGTGTTTATATTGAACAGGAACGGCAGAAAAAAGTTCTTATTGAAGAGAGCAAAGAAAAAGAATTATTACAGCTTATAGCCAAGCGGAATGAGCAAGAACAAAGAATTAGAGAAAAATATAAAGAGGAACTAATTGAACAAGAGCGTAAAGAACAAGAAAGGCTACGAATTGCACACAAGCAGGCTTTAGTATTAAATTTAAAGCAGCAATTAGAACAAAATTTTCTTAGCGTTGCTGATTTTTATTATTCACAGTGTACTGAATATATATCTTTTGAAGAATATCAATCAGAAAAATCAAATTATATACAATTTTGGGTAAAAAATAAATTAAATACCTCTACCCTGCCTGACCTTGAACAAGCAGCAGCTATTGGTGCTGTTGAAGGTCATGTGCAAGTAGTAGCGCGTGCTGGTAGTGGTAAAACTTCAACTATAGTTAACAGAGCTTTATTTTTACAGAAACATTGTGGTGTTCCACCTCATGAGATTTTACTTTTAGCTTTTAACAAGAAAGCCGCAGAGGAGATAAAAGACCGCCTCTGTTCAAAACTAGAATCTTCTATTCCTCATGTGATGACTTTCCATGCACTAGCTTATGCTTTAGTTCATCCAGAAAAAAGTATTCTTTTTGATGAGCCAGATGGACAACAAAGTAAAAGCCGGATGCTACAAAAAGTAATTGATGAATATTTGCAAGATACTTTATTTCATGAAAAAATCAAAGTGTTGATGATGGGACACTTTCGCCAAGACTGGGAACGTTTGTTTTTGGAAGGTTATGATAAAAGCCCTGAAGAAATGTTGCGTTATCGTCGCTCTCTTCCACGAGAAGGAATTGATGGAACTTATGTAAAATCTTATGGAGAGAAAGCCATTGCAGATTTCCTATTTGAACATAATATTCTATATAAATACGAGCAGAATTTTTGGTGGGGTGGCATCAACTACCGCCCGGACTTTACTATTTTTACTGGTAAAAATCAAGGAATAATAATCGAATATTTCGGGCTTGAAGGAGATTCTGAGTACGATGCTATGTCTGATGAAAAGCGCAAGTATTGGGAAAATCAACCTGACTGGCATTTAATTGAATTAACACCGAGTATTATTAAAGATGAAGGTATAGGATATTCTCTTCATGTACTTCAACAAGAGTTAGAATATTTAGGAATTACTTGCAAGCGCTTGAGCGAAGAAGAAATCTGGCAACGAGTTAAGGTTCGTGCTATAGACCGATTTACTAAGGTAGTAACATCATTTATTCAACGCTGCCGTAAGCTTTCTCTTACTCCAGAAAATTTAACCTCAATAATTAATAGCCATTCCTGTGCTAATGAGGGCGAACAGCAGTTCTTAGAGTCAGTGCAAAAATTTTATAAATCTTATTTAGAACACCTTGAGTTAACAGGTGAAGATGATTTTGATGGAATAATCCAAAAAGCTGCGGTATGTGTAAAATCGGGACAAACTACATTTCGCCGCAAATCTGGGTCTGGCGATTTAAAATCTGTTCGATATATACTCATTGATGAGTATCAAGATTTTTCAGAGCTGTTTCACCATCTGATATCAGCGATTAGAGAGCAGAATACTCAAGCTACCTTCTTTTGTGTGGGTGACGATTGGCAAGCTATTAACGGTTTTGCTGGTTCTAATCTTCGTTTTTATGATAATTTTGCAAGATTTTTTGAGCTTTCGCAAAAACTTTATATTTCTACAAATTATCGTTCGGCTACTTCAATTGTCGATATCAGTAATAAATTAATGCAAGGATTAGGGACTCCTGCTCGTGCTGATAAAAATCAATTAGGTATGGTTGAAATTGCTGATTTAGCACGGTTTGAACCAACCCTAAGAGAATTAGAAGAACATCAAAGTAATAGCTTAACACCAGCGATATTACGTTTAGTGAACAAAGCTATAAAAGTTGATAAAAGCGTAGTTTTACTTTGCCGTAAAAATAGTTTGCCTTGGCATACAAATTATAGAAAAGAAAAATTTAAATCGGAAAATGGCATACTTAAAAGCTTTTTACAGCTTGTGCAGTCTTATCTTCCTCAAGAGTTAAGGCATAAAGTAACTATTTCCACATCTCATAAGTATAAAGGTCTTGAGAAAGATGTAGTTATAATACTTGATGCTGTCCCTAATTGCTACCCATTGATCCACCCTGACTTAATGTTTACACGTATTTTTGGCGATAGTACTGAAAGAACTATTAATGAGGAGCGTCGCCTTTTCTATGTTGCATTAACTCGTGCTGTCGATAATTTATTTATTATTACTGAAACAGATAATATTTCGCCTTTTCTTGAGGAATTAAAGGAAAAAACAAAAATTTCGTTCTTGAATTGGTCAGATTATCCACCTTTTGTTGAAACAATTAAACATATTACTGTAAAAGTTGGTAATCAGCATGGAAAAGGTGAGAGTGGCACTTACTTGATAAAGCATTTATTCCATGATGGAGGCTATAGCTGGAAATCTAAAGAAAAGGTTTGGTTTCGCACCTACCCTATAGAGGAGTTTTCAGTACAAAAATATTTTGATAATGCAACTTGGGTTTTCTGGGCTGTTGGAATAGAAGCAAGATTTTATGACGATTTAGAAAATAAGCTGGCAGTTTATCATGTTGATAGAGGAATATGCAATCCAGTATTTGACCGTATTCCTAAATTTCCTTAAAATATTTTTATGTTACTTAAAGTTAAAATTGATTACAAAAACAACACTTCTAACGTCCTGGTTACATAGGCATTGGAATTTGTAGTAGTACAACATTAAACTATCTATAGGCTTGAAAAATTACCCTTTCGGGACAAGTGTAACTTTCATCCCTTTGTACTGATGCCATAATCCAAGGCGCTTGATTCGATATTCTATAAGATTGGGTGTAATACCATAGTTTGCTGCCACTTCAGAGATATCCTGCTTTTCTTTAACAAGCTTCTTGATTACATCTGATGGGAGGAGAGTTGCTGCTGCGAGATAGTAAGCATCATGCTCCTCAACTTCAGCAAAAGTTCTGCCATAAATATCAGCTACCTTTGTTATTCGTGTTAATTGATGACCAAGTAGGATATGCCATATTTCTTCTAACAAAGAAACCCGTTGACGTTTTTGGCTTTGAGAGCTATTCCAAATAATTGCCCATTTATCCGAGCCTTCTTCAAGAGGAATACTCATGGCAGACCAACTCTGCTTTTCAGAATTTAATAACTGGGACTTTAAATCATTATCAATACCACTAATGTCTGCAAGGCTCATCATTTCTACACCCTCAACCTTGAGATAAAAAGGATCAAGTGCTTCGTTTTCAAACAATCCAATATCTTTACGAAATTCTTCTGCCATTTTTTCCATTTCATCTTTAGTTAAAGAAATCGCAATATCAGATTCTTCAATACTGCTTGGTTCCATAAAAGTGTCAGTTGAGTCTGAACTATATTGACATTTGAGATAATCTGCAACCCGTAAAAGTCCTTGAACGGTTTCTGAGCCAATTTGTTTACGCGCCCGAAAATGTACTAAAGCTGCAATATCAAAATTTATACCAGCATTTCGAGCATCATCACCAAGCCACTCAAGAATACGGATCTTTGTATTGTTATCAGGCTCTCCATCTCCTCTCTCGATACGGCCTAGAGTTGAGAAGCTGACTCCTATGATAGATGAAAGCTTTCTAAGGCTATACCCCTGAGCTTCTCGTTTCTGCTTCAGCAATTTAATCAGAAGTTGTGTTTGACTATCCATATAAAATAAAGCTTTTTTTAATTTTTGTGCGAACGTGAATCATTGACACAATTTTTTTTACCGAGTAAGCTGTATCTAATCTGTGCGAGGGTGAATTTTTAGCACATCTATATTAAAGCTTAGATTGTGCCATAGTAAATTTGCTTTTCACAGTATCCATAAACCTTTTGAATTGTAAAGGAAAACAATGCAAGTAGAATTAGCGCACCTTCGTACTCAAGGAATTGATTTCGCTGTCTTTAATGCAAATACTCGTACTGATTCAGATACTGCCAGAGCAAATTTGCTAAGAGATTTAACCGTTGCCGCTCGTGCCGCCGGACTCAAAATAGATAAATCAGCCCTCGCTTTTGTTCGGGCAGGTAAAACTCAGTTTTATGGAACTCCTGATCTCGTAAATTATTTAGCCAACCAAGGTTTACCAAGCTGGACTCATACAATTACGGTCTAAAGCTTTTATTGTAATCCTTCTTAAAGGAGATCCACCTTTATTTATTATTAATAATCAAGCAAAAACTTAATCTAGGCTAAATCTTTTAATTTTTCTATGCAGAGTAAGTTTGTGACTTTGCATCAAAAACCATTTAAACTACACAATGGCTATTTTCTTTTCAGATTTTTTTAATGTTTCCTCGGCTCTAGTTGAGGAATATGGAGCTTTCAATATATCGCTCATCAACGACCTTCCCTTATTTGTAGATCCATTCTTATTATTCAATAGTGAAAAACCAATTTATCAACAGCTTCACGAAGATATCATCCGCTATATGCGTTTTTTGAAGGAAATATCTTTGTCAGGATCGATCAATCCATATTTAGTACAAGCCTGGTTTACATTTCCTGAAGTTAAGCAAAACTGGTTGGGGTTTAGTGTAAAAGGTAATAAAGGTCGTGGGCTTGGAAATGATTTTGCTAAAGCACTAAACAAAAATTTAAATTCTGTATTTAGAAGTTTTGGTGAAGAGACAATTACACGTAGTAGCCATTTAGAGAAACTGTGCCTTATTAGTGGAGGTGTAGGGCGTGATAATATTAGCGACTTTACAACGAACCTAATAAAATATTTCCTCGCTACATATACTCAAAAATTTGCGTTAAAGAATTTGTCTAAAAATCAAATCAAACCAGTAACAGTAAACAAGGTAAAATTTAACTATGATACACGTACCTGGATGTCGGCAACTTTTACATTACCTTATATAAAAGGTAATTATGTTTTACTTACTCCTGAAGATATTTTAACAAAAGATGAATCATGGATTAATAGGCCAGAGCTTTTAAATCGTTTTCAGAACATTGCTCGTGGATTACCAAACGAAGTGTTACGCGCTCAAGTCAATGAATACCTTTTACGTGTTCTTCCTGTTGGACAAAAAACAACAAAAAAAGATTTTGAAGCTGCTATCAGTTCGGCGATTGATAAATTTCCAGAGGTTATTGATTATTATATTCAAATTAAGGAAAAAGAAGGAGATAAAGCAATTTCTATTGCTGAAGAACGTGTTGCAGAGGTCAAAACTCTTTTTATTGAGCAAATTAATCAACTGGTCAATGACTATCTCAATCCAAGTGGCTTTTACAAAATTTTAGGGAATACATACTTTGAGGCGAAAGAACGAATACTTTTCCTTAAAGATGTTATTGAAAATAAAGGTGGACATCGTTTGTTTTATATTAATAATAAACCACTGGAACGAGAAGCAGACTTGCAAATTCTTTACCGTTTAACTTGGTTTTCTACCCCTTCTGATATAAGTAGGGAAGTAAATGATGGACGTGGGCCAGTTGATTTCAAAGTATCTCATGGAAAGGCAGATAAAACATTAATTGAATTTAAGTTAGCTAAAAATTCTCAATTAGAGAAGAATCTTGTCAAGCAATGCGAAATCTATGAAAAATCTAGTGACTCAACGCAGCCGTCTTTAAAAGTAATATTGTATTTCTCGAAACAAGAACTTGCCAGAGTAGAGCGAATTTTAAAACGTCTGAATCTAAAAGATTCTCCTCATATCATACTGATTGATGGTCGTGATGATAATAAGCCTTCTGGCTCTAAGGCTTAAGAAATATTTATGACTTAAAATTTTTAAACATTATTTTTATACTAATTATGTATATAATTTTATTTATATTTTTTTGTTACAATATTTTTATTACTTAATTCTGAAATTAATGCTTTTAAAAATACGAATTTACTATCTAATGAATGATTAAGATAATAAAATTTTAGTTGCAGTATAATTTCGAGTTTGCAGTTAATTTTGAATTTGAATTAGTATATTTTTAATGAGTAACGAAGAATTAGACATTACGCTTGAATTAAATCTGCTTGATAATGGAGTTGATTTTATTCTAAAGGGAATAGATGAACTTTTTGATGAAGACCATATTCTTAGAGAATATTCTAATGCTACACATATTAGTATGAATGGCTATAAATATGGTGTACTACATCTATTTTCTGGTTTTTTATTACTTCTTAAAGAGCGACTTTCTCGCCATTTACCAGAACTTATTTTTAAAGGAAGAGTCAATGAAGTAAAGCAAAAGCTATCTTCTGGGAAAACTCCAAATACAGTAGACTTTGATGAAGCCTTGGAGAGACTTGAAATTGGGCCTAAAGTAATATTTTCTAAAGATGAACTTGAGGTTATTAGAGTTATACAAGATATAAGAAATCAATTTGAACATTACAAAGTATCAATAAATAAATTTCAATTATGGAAAAATGTATCAAAGTTTTTGGAATTAATTGATAATTTTCTTATTAAAGAGCTTCAGATAAATATTGAAGTTCACCTGAAAAGAAAGAGCTTCAAGAAAAGATATGTACTATTGATTCAATAAGAAAGCGAGTTGAACAACAACGTAAAAAAGAATGGAATGAAAATGTTCAATCTAGGCTTAAAGATTTTAAACGTAAGCCTAAACAAATTATTCAAGAGTTGAAGCAAGAATATGTATCTAGTAAAGGAGCATATTTTCCTTTTACTATATGCCCAGATTGCTACCAGGAAACTCTTATTACTTCTGGACAGTATGAAGGTATATGTACTAACTCAGAATGTAATAGTGTTAATCCATTAACAGAATGTAGCCGATGTGGAGCAATTATACCGGGTTTTTCGTGGGAATTTGGTTTTTGTGAATATTGCGAAGAATGGATGAACGATCAATAGCATCAATATTTTTATAAGCATGAGCTTTGCTTAAACTTATAGTTTTGCTAAGGCAAGTGCATTTTGCAACCGCAGCCCAACAATGCCTTGCTGGGATGCTGCAACCATGCCCAGTTTGCCCTCTTGCGCCATTGCATTGCCCATACTGTGGCACTCGTCAAAGGCGATCGCACCCTCAAAGTCCTTACCTGCCCACTCAACGATTTGCTTGAGCCGACTTTTACCGTTCTTTTGAGAGCGTAGAGTTGAGTACGTGCAGAACAGAATGCCTTGGGTGAAAGGGATGAAGTCGCCAAGTTTGATATTTGAGAGGTCGATAATGTCTTTTGCATCACCTCCTAAAGCACACCAGTCTCTACGGGCATCTTCAATTAAGGCAGAACTTTTAGATATCCAAATGGCTTTTCTTCGTCCCTGACACCAGTTGTCGAGGATGATTCCGGCACACTGTCTTCCTTTCCCCGCACCTGTCCCATCGCCTAAGAACCAGCCACGACGAAATTTTACGGCATTTTCTTCACTATTTGCCGCTATAGTCACATTATCCCACGAATCATCCACAATATAAGACCCAAACAGAAATTCACAGTGAGCCTGTCCTGCGTAAATAACGCTTTCAAGTTGTGCCTCTGATAACAAGCCTTGTGTGATAATGTTGCTAGGAAGATGCGGTTTATAAGTTGGTGCTGGTGGTGACACAAGTGCTAGGGCTGCACTCTCACAGAGCAGCGAGGGATGAGGTAAAGCGTTTTTGATTCGGATTCGCTGTGGGCGATAGGTTTCATATAAAGTATCTTTAAGTCCTTCTGTAGCAGACCATTCGACAACTTCATATTCCAGCACTACTACATCGTCTGGAAGAGAGGAAACTGTTTCTGGTTGTGCAACTGTAGTACGCTTTGGCAATTGAACAACTTTTGCCTTCGCAGTAGCTTTGACTTTTTCTGAGCGTTTCCACGGAGATCGCTGTGGCAAATGCTCAATCAACGTCAGTAGTTCGGGCAAGTCCAAGGTTTCGGGAATACAGGGAATTTGCCTGTGATTATCAGCCGGGACTTTATCAATTACCGTAATCCGGGTTTCCATCGTCGTCCCGTGTTTCGAGTACACCTTGCCGTTGACCCCAACAGACAGTAGAACCCGCGCTTTCTCTTGCCACCTAACGAAAGTCTCGCGCCAAGTGGGATTATTAGGTGAGAACCAGTTGGCTGTGATTGTTACCAGCCGTCCACCGTCAGCCAGTCTTTGCAATGCCGAGTTGATGTGGCTCTTTGTTGCGTCGGGATTGCGACTGCTGATTTTGAGAGATGCAGAGAAAGGTGGATTCATCAGCACAACTGAGGGCTGAGTCTTGCCAACCAGATAGTCGTTAATCTGTTCCGCGTTTACTGAGAATAATGGTGTGCCAGGGAATAACCGCCGCAGAATCTTACTTCTGTCGGGTGCGAGTTCGTTGAGCATGAGACTTGCACCGTGCAATTTAGCCATTTGTGCCAATAAGCCAGTTCCGGCGGAAGGCTCCAGAATCAAGTCAGTACCTTGTATAAATCCTGCTTTGGCTACCAGATAAGCAAGCGGCAGAGGTGTCGAGAATTGCTGAAGCTGTACTGACTCTTCACTACGGCGAGTATGCGTTGGGCAGAGGGCTACTAACTTCTCCAATTCCAATAATACTGTTTGTGGCGACTCTAATAAAAGCTTGTAACCTTTTTGGCGCAGATATAATATTTGCGCCACTTCCACAGCTTCGTAAGCATCTTTCCATTGCCATGCACCAGACGCGGCAGTGCCTAGAAAGTAGCGATTCATCTGGTAAGAAACAGTTTTCGTAGAGAGAGGGCGATTATCTATTAAAAGTTTTGCAAGCTCTTGGGCAACACTAATAACTGACTGCCCATAATCGATTACTGTTTGCAAATCGAATAAAGAACCTTGAGTGAAAAGTTGCTGTACCATTGGACTATATAATTTTAATTTTCACTCTTGAAAAAGCGAAGCTAATATGTGGGCTTTGTTAGCTATCAAACAGGCACATAACGTTCACTATTTTTCAGGAAATAAGTTAGCCTCCGTTGATCAGTCGGAGGCTAAGAATAAAGTATTAGTAAAAGGGGAAGAGAGAAAGTAAATTTTTATCCCTTTCACCTTTTAGCTTCTTAGTTTTATGCAGCTTTACGCGGTCTGCCTGGCTTGCGCTTGCCTGAAGAATTTACATCAGCCTTTTTAGTTTTCGGTGACTTGTTGGCAAGATTATTAGCTTTGTTTGAACGAGTAGTACGTTTTGGTTGTGGTGAAATTTCTTTAACTGGAGGTAGTAATCTCAATGTGGGGAATGAGAGAACAACTGCTTCATTGCTTGTGCGGTGAATAACTTCATCCTCTAACGTCCAAGGATCTGGCAATTTTTCAAAAGTCTGAACTTGTTGTGGTGTGATTATTTCTGATAGTGATGAAATTGTAGAAGCAGCTATATTTCCATTGCAAATCGAAACCACATTACTAGCGTAAGCAGCCGATACAAATAGCCCATTAATGAACTGGAACATAACGAGAGTAACGAATGCCCAAAAGATGACTACGATTGACAAGGTGAGTAGAGGTTGCATATCCATGATTTTTTCTCAACTAAGTATTTGTGATTTTCAATTGATTTACGCAAAGCGTCTTTGGGTCTTGTCCAAATGTGAAGCGAATTTGAACACATCCTCTCTTCAAGAGAGGACTTCACTCTAAATTTAGCGTAGCGTCTCTTTGATTTAATCTAACCAAGTTTTTCATTACCTTAAAACTTAGTTACAAAATAAAGCAGGTTTTAGTATTTACCTGTTTGAAGATTTCAAGTATTATACCTATAAATATATTTGACAAATATAAATATTGGTTTAAGTGTATGATTAAGATTTGATTTATTAGCTAATTCTTGAAATAAAACATTTTACCCAAACGAAAAATAAAAGTAGTCCTCACAATTATTTGAAAGTATGTCCAATCCAACTACCGACTTAGTTCGCTCCTACCTCAAAGAAATCGGACGCTACCCTCTGCTAACTCCTGAGCAAGAAATTACAAATGCTAGGCTTGTGCAGCAGATGATGGCGATTGAAGAACAACGCTCAAGCCTTGCACTTCAACTAAATCGACAACCAACTGCAAGGGAATTAGCCGCCTCACTTGGGCAAAGCGATACTGAAGTACAATCAATCATTCAACAAGGTCAAAAAGCTAAAGAGAAAATGGTAACAGCTAACCTACGTCTGGTGGTTTCTGTTGCCAAAAAATACCAGAACCACAATTTAGATTTTCTCGATCTGCTCCAAGAAGGGGCACTAGGTTTACAAAAGGGAATCGAAAAGTTTGATCCCAACCGAGGCTATAAACTATCAACCTACGTTTATTGGTGGATTAAGCAGTCAATAACACGGGCGATCGGAGAAAAATCTCGCACTATCCGTCTGCCAATCCATATCAACGATAAATTAAACAAAATCAGGAGAGTACAGCAGCAACTGTCTCAGTCTTTGGGTCGTCCTCCGGTTGTAGCAGAAATTGCCGAATCCTTAAATGTATTGCCCAATCAAATACGGGAATATCTTCACGTTTCGCGCACTCCAGTGTCGCTAGAAATGAGAGTCGGAGATGAGCGCGAAACTGAACTAGCTGATATTTTACCGATGGATGGTATTTCTCTAGATGAGCAAATAGCTCAAGAGTTTTTACACCAAGACTTGAGCAAGTTGCTAGCATTGCTTAATCCAAGGCAACGAGAAGTATTGACTCTACGTTTTGGATTGGAAGATAATCAGGAACTGACTTTGAGTCAAGTTGCAGAACGCCTGAATCTTTGTCGAGAAACAATTCGTAAAACTGAACATCTTGCTCTCTCTATTTTGCGCTTTCATCAAAACAAGATCAAAGATTATCTTCTTAATTAGGGCTAAGGGTTGTTGCACTCTGGTTTCATTTATATAACTCGAACTCGCTATTCCAAAGACTGAAAACAAATCGGTACTGCTGTTAAAGATGCCTTTAATTGCGGCTGTCAGGAGTGCGATCGCGTACTGCCATGAACCGGTGGCATCGCCTCTGCTTAATCCCTGGCGAAAAACCATCAGATTGTCACTGTTTCAATCAAATGATGCATGAATATATTGATACCAGAAACTATCCTTATAAATAGAACAGCGATTACAGAACCGATGCCCAGTAAAACAATTGATGTCCGAGAGTATACCGTCAGAGCGCACAAGCGGGAAATTCACACCCGCGTTTTTAACTTCGTATGTAAGCAGTGCGAACAACCCACACAACGAGAAACCTTTGGTGTGCGACCGCTCTACTGTGAGCAATGCCGTCCGCCACAAGCACCCAAGAAATCAGTAGTCCCTCTTAAGAAGAGAAAACCCAGAGCTATGACTTACAAGAGCGGTAAAGACATAGCCGGATGATTTGTTGTCTCAAGGTTTTGAATGAGCGCACGAAAGTGAGTGAAGCTGTGCGCTCATTCGCCCAACCTAACTCAAACTGGTAAAGAGTAAGTCTAGTGTTTAGGAGTCATTCAGGAGGTGCAAACTGTGCAAAGACCTCGGCCCCTGCCAGGTTCTTAGTTTGATTGGCAAAGCAGTAAACTGGGAGGCCATTGCCATCACAGCGCAGATGTATCTTAGTCCTAAAGCCACCTTTGGAACAATCCAGAGCAACTCGAAAGCTGCACCTGTTCAATTTCAGACAACTCACTTTCGGAGTTTAGCTCCCCCTTTTTGCTCCGGCCGCATGTTGGTGGGCACAGATAACACTACCATCTACATAATGTACTTTCCAATCCAGTTGGCCCGACGCATCAGCTTGTCGCTGCAAGAACTGCAAGATTTTTTGCCAGAGTCCACTTTTACGCCAACGGTAAAATCGACATGCTACTGTCTCCCATGCTCCGTAACGTTCTGGTAGATCACGCCACGGCGTGGAGCATTCGCAGAATCCACAATATACCGTTGATCATCGTGCGGTGGTATGAAGCTTGGACGACCGATTTCTGGTTTTTGAGCAGGAAGCAATGTCAAATCGTTTCAACGCTGCGGTGGAAGAATCATAGGTGAATGCTAAACTCACTGAGCTTTAGTATTTTCAACCATTTTATCAACTTTTAAAACACATCCTAGCAACATTCATTTTGCGTAGACCACCAGCGTTGACTGCAACAGCTACACAGGCAATAAAATAAACCGATTGCTTAAAGGTATCTGCCAGGCCAGCCGTAGCTTTACCTACTACGCTTGTCAGCTTAGAGCCATGTAATACGATAATTAATGTTTTAGAAGCTCTTTCCCATGCAGCTTCATATTAAATTAGTATAAGTTACATAAAAGCAGGTGAAAAATGCCTCTAAGCTCTCTAACCGATATATTTAAACTTGCAGGAATGCAAAAAATTAGATTAATTGCTTCTGGTATTTTAGCTGCCATCGCTACAGTATTGGGTTTAGTTCCTTTCATTCTCATCTATTGGATTATTATCGAACTATTCAACCCACCTGCTGACCAAATATACGTTTGGAAACTTACTTTTATTAGCTTTATCACAATTGTTGCACGGTGGGCTACTTTAGGAATTGCTAGTTCTTTTGCCCACATAGCTGCCTATAACATCTTATACGACATCCGAATCGGTCTTTCGCAAAAGTTTGGCACATTGCCGCTAGGTTATTTTAACAACAAGCAAACTGGCGCGATCAAAAAAGTAATGAATGAGGATGTGGAATCTCTGGAATTATTTATTGCTCACGGGTTTCCTAAGCTAGTGGGTATACTTGCTACTTTCCCTATTGTAGTAGGATATTTGTTCATCGTAGATTGGCGAATGACTTTAGCTGCGATCGCTGGTGTTCCTCTGGCAATCGGATCTCAGAAATTGGCATTTCGCGGCTCAGAAAAACTCGTGGAAGGCTACTACGATGCAATGGAGAAGATGAACAATTCAATAATTGAATATATCCAGGGAATGAGCGCAATCAAAGCTTTTTCTCAAACAACGGAATCTTTCAGTAAGTATAAAGAATCTGTACGAGAATACCATGACTACGAAGAAGTATGGGCTAAAAAAAGCTTGTTGCCTTGGACTTTATTTACAGTTAGCGTAACTGCTAATATCATATTTATTATTCCTGTTGGTATTTATTTATTAAGTATTGATAGCATTTCTATACCAAAATTTATTTTATTTCTACTTTTAGGAGTTGGCATTTGCGCTCCTTTATACAAATTTGTGGAATCATCTCACGTATCCATACAACTTGAAGAGAGTGCAAGAAGAATTAGCGCTATTATGAACGAATCTTCTTTAGTTGAATCTAAAAGCCTTAATATGCCTAAAGATTTAACTATCGAATTTCGAGATGTTTATTTCGCTTATGAAAATAACGAAGTTCTTCATAATATCAGTTTTGTAGTGCCACCCAAAAGCATCACCGCCCTAGTTGGCCCTTCTGGTTCAGGAAAAACAACCATTACTCGACTAATTGCTCGATTTTGGGATGTGAGTAAAGGGGCAATTAGCATTGGTGGAATTAATATTAAAGATATTCAAACCGAATATCTCATGTCAAAAATTGCTTTTGTATTTCAAGGCATTAGTTTATTTAACGATACTATTTATAACAATATTTATATGGGAAATCTTCAAGCTAATTTTGAAGAAGTAATAGCAGCATCGAAAGCTGCACAGTGCCATGATTTTATTCAAGCATTACCAAATGGTTATGAAACTGTAATTGGGGAACGCGGTAGTCTCCTTAGTGGTGGGCAGCAGCAGCGAATTGCAATTGCACGGGCAATAATCAAAAATGCTCCTATTGTAATTTTAGATGAAGCTACGGCTTTTATCGATCCGGAAACTGAGGTGCAAATTCAATCAGCTATTAGTAATTTGGTTCAAGATAAAACCTTATTAATTATCGCTCATCGTTTATCAACAATTAGCGATGCAGATCAGATTATTGTAGTAAATAAAGGTCAAATTGTTGGTAAGGGGCGACATATAGATTTACTTAAAAGTAATAATTTATATAGCCAAATGTGGGATGCACATATTACTGCACAAAGTTGGGGCTTTTAGTTATTTTTAATTACTAACTTTCTTTATTAAAATTTTGAAAATGCTTAATAATTTATTCAGTTTGCTTGGAGATAGAAAACAAAGCCTGTTTCAGGGAACAGTATTGTATGTAATTGCCTCAGCGTTTGCAGCTACACCTTATGTTTTTCTTTATTTCATCATTAATGATTTATATAGCCAATCTATCAAAATAGAAAAAGTAGTTATCTGGTTAGGAATAATTGCTCTAAGTCTGCTATTACAAAGCATTTCCTTGTATGCGGCAAATTATATTACTTATCTAACTAGCTATCGCTTTGTTGAGGATTTACGTTTGCGTCTAGGGAACCATATTCGTAAGTTACCGATGGGATTTTTTATGCAAATACAGGTAGGTGATTTGAACTCACTTGTTAGCGATGATATGACAAAGATAGAATCTATTCCTTCCTGGGTTTATCCTAAAATAGTCACTGCTATTGCTTTACCTACTTTTATCAGTATATTTCTTTTATTTGTTGATTGGCGTTTGACTTTGGCAGCTCTTGCAGGTATTCCCATCGCTCTAATAATTTACGTAAGTAACCTCTCTTTACAAAAAGAACTCGCTCAATTACAAAAACGCACTTTTGTGTCAGCCAACTCTCGAATAATTGAGTACATTCAGGGGTTAGCTGTGATCAAAGCTTTTAATCAAACAGGAAGTAAATTTGAAAAGTTAGAGAAAACACTTGATGATTATAGGCGCGCTAATCTGGCTATAGTGACGCAATTAACAGTGCCTACCCTTGCATTTGCTTGTGTTTTGGATTTAGGTATAACTGTTATCTTATTAGTTGGTGCATACCTCCTTTTTAACGGCGAAATAACTACACCGAAATTTTTATTATTTCTAATACTTAGCTTAAGATTATATGTACCAATGCACGATTTAGTGGAATTTTCTGGTGCTATCCGAATGATGGATACTGCGCTAGATAGGGTGACAGGTTTGTTGAATACTGAACCCCTACCAGAACCACTTAAATCGAAACAATTAGATAAATTTGATATTGAGTTTAGAAATGTTTCTTTCAGTTATGAAAATGCTCCAGTACTGAAAAATATTAGTTTTAAAGTTTCTGAAAGGAGTGTTACCGCTTTAGTCGGGACTTCCGGTTCAGGTAAGACTACGATTACTAACTTAATTGCTCGTTTTTGGGATGTTAATGAAGGTGAAGTTTTGGTGGGAGGAGCCAATGTTAAAGATTTAAAAATGGATTATCTATTGTCGCATATCAGCATGGTGTTTCAGAATGTTTATCTGTTTAATGATACAATTTTGAATAACATCAAGTTTGGCAAAAAAGAAGTAACTAGAGAAGAAGTGATCGCATCTGCTAAAGCTGCACAATGTCATGAATTTATCGAAAATCTAGCAGACGGTTACGACACTGTAATTGGTGAAGGCGGAGCAACTCTTTCAGCAGGTGAAAAACAGCGAATATCCATCGCTCGTGCTATTTTAAAAGATGCGCCAATTGTTCTGATGGACGAAGCTACGGCCTCTGTTGATCCAGAAAATGAAGTTTTAATTCAAAAAGCAATTAACTCTCTGTTAAAATCTAAAACTCTAATTTTGATTGCTCATAGACTTTCCACTATTACCCACGCTAGCCAAATCTTAGTGATTGATAAGGGTCAATTGCTGGAAAGTGGCAAACACGAGGAATTATTAGCAAAAGGCGGAGTGTATGGACGACTGTGGGATTCTCAGCAAAAAGCGAAGAGTTGGCGCGTCAGTTAGTGAGAATTGCAACTGTAATTAAAAATCAACTTTCTGTGCTTATACAAGCATAGGGTAGACACACCGGAGTTCCGCTTTCTGGATCGGCAAGGATGTGGGCGCGAACACCGAAAACTTGTTCCAATAACACCGATGTCAGCACGCTTGTCGGTATCCCGTCAGCTACAATTTTTCCTTGCTTGAGTACCACCATCCGATTGGCATAACGAGCAGCTTGATTGAGGTCGTGCAACACTAAGATAATTGTCATACCTCGCTCGCGGTTCAGAAAGCGCAGCAAATCCAACACCTCTAGTTGATGTCCAATATCTAAAAAGGTAGTCGGTTCATCTAGCAACAGAATTGGTGTCGCCTGAGCTAATGCCAAAGCAATCCAAGCTCGTTGCCGCTCACCACCTGATAAACTATCTAAGGAACGATAAGCAAATTCAGTCATTCCCGTTAGTGATAAAGCCTGAGAAATTGCCGAATGGTCTTGGCGACGCAGCATACCTAATGGCCCAGCATGAGGGAAACGACCTTGTTCTACTAATTCACCTACAGTTAGACTAGCTGGAACATTTGGTGCTTGCGGAAGAATTGCCAATTGTCGGGCAACAACTGTTGTAGACAAGCAGTGAATGTCTGTACCGTTAAGGTAAATTGCACCTTTAGTAGCTGACAGCAGACGTGCCAAAGTTTTCAGTAGCGTGGATTTTCCCGATCCATTCGGCCCCACCAAGGCGGTAATATTTCCTTGTTCAATCGTCAAGGAAAGATCAGCAATAATTGACCTGTCGCCGTAGCCGGCTTGAAGTCTATCTGCTTCTAATACAAACCTTTCTGGGGAACTCATCAAATTTTCCTTAGAACTAAATAAAGAAAGAAGGGCGCACCCAAAAGTGCTGTCACTGCCCCAACAGGTAATCCCGATCTCACACTTCCCACTTCGATTATCATCGCCTGCGCCACTAAGTCCGCAGTTAATAGCAACAGGGTTGTCAGCAGGGCACTCAGGGGAAAAACTCGTCTGGCATCTAATCCTACCAACTGACGAGCAATATGGGGCCCAATCAATCCAATGAATCCCACCGCACCAACTACGGATACTGCGATCGCACTCATCATTGCCGCAACTAAAAATAGTCCCGCCCGTGCCTTTTCTACTGGTAAACCCAGTCCTACTGCCATATCATCCCCTAAATGTAGTACGTTGGCGATTCCTGCACTCGCTAATCCCAATGGCAAAGCTACCAGCGACCAAGGTAAAATCGCATTCAAGTGTACCCAAACTCGCCCGTTCAAGGAACCAATTAGCCACAACAAAATCATGCCTAGTGATTGTTGTTTGACAACTAAAAACAGCGAAGTTAACGATTGGACAAAAGTGCTAACGATCACACCATTTAATATCAAATACAGGGGATTACTGCGATCGCGCTGACGGCTGAGGGTGTAAACTAAGCCACTCGCAGCCAAACCGCCGACAAGGGCAATTAAGGGGAGGATCGATCCCAATTGCATTGCTTGGGGTGCAAACGTCAGCCAGAATACTACCAGCAATACTCCGCCAGATGTAGTTCCGGTTAAACCTGGTTCTGCCAAGGGATTTTGGGTAATCGATTGCAAAATGGCTCCAGCCAAACCTAGCATCGCTCCGCACAGTAAAGCAATTAACGCCCTTGGCAAACGTAAATCCCAAACAATCTGACGGTGAAGAATTTCTGCGGGTTGGTTAAAGAGTGCCGCCAAAACCTCCTTTGGCGTTAGGGCAACGCTGCCTAAACACAGGTGAAGTATCAATAATAGTAAGCAAGCGATCGCACTCAGCCCTAAAAGAACGTGGTACTTTACCCTTAAGGGAAGCGATGGTGCAGTCATTATTTACTTTTCCCAATTTGTCGCCGTAGCAGCAGCAATAAGGCTGGGGCACCTAAGATTGTCGTCCAAATTCCGACTGGAAGTTCCTGGGGTGCCAATATTTCTCTAGCCACCAAATCTGCGCCAACTAATAACACTGCCCCCAAAAGTCCGGCAACGAGCAACACTTGCCGCGCATCTGTTGTTCCCAGGATGTACCGTGATATATGCGGAGCCAACAATGCAATGTAACTGATTTGACCGCAGGCAGCAACAACCGCCGCTACCAGTCCCACACTCAACAGCCCAATCATTATTCGTGCTTGGAAGACTTTTAATCCTAAACCCTCAGCAACTTCATCTCCTAGTTGCAGCAGATTGAGCATTCGCGCAGACGATAGAGCTAGGGGTATACCCACCAGTACCCAAGGTAACACTAATTGCACATAATCCCAAGTACGGGCTGCAAGGCTACCCAGTAAAAATAGAAACAGCAAGCTAACCGCTTCTGGTGTTCCTAAACTAATAATTGCAATTACCAAAGCGTTCAGCAGTGCGGTAATAGCTGCCCCAATCAGCACTAGCCGTAAGGGGTCGGTAATGCGACGAGACGCTAATAAAACAACTCCACCGCCCAGTAAACCGCCTGCTAAGGCTAAAGGGGGGTGCAGTTCCATCGCTACCGGAAGCTTCAATACGATAATTGCCGCCATTACCGTCGCTGCCCCGGAAGATATACCTAGCAACTCTGGCCCTGCCAGGGGATTACGTAGCGAATCCTGTAGCAAAACTCCCGCTAGTGCCAGCGACGCTCCTGTTAACATACCTAAAATTAGGCGAGGCAAGCGCAACTCTATCACCACTAACTGAGTAATGCGTTCGCCACTACCTCCAACCAGAATCTCCCACAACTGCTGAAGCGACAGGTGCGGCGTACCCAGCAGCAGCGCCAATAGTCCAAGAATTACTAGTAATAGGCAAAGTGCGATCGCTACTTTCCACACTCGATAAGAACGCTTTGGCGTTTTAGCGTTCATGGCAATGGCTCCGGAAATACTTCTGGGTAGAGTTTGGGCATCACTTCATCTAGGACTAAACTGAGCGATCGTAATCCGTGAGTATTCCAGATCACAGGATCTTCTACCTCGTAAACTCTTTTGTTTTTAACAGCCTTCAATTCTCTCCATAAAGGGTGTTTTTCAAGTTGCTCTTTTGAATTAGGAATTAACATGAAAATTACATCTGGGTCATTTTTAATTATCTGCTCTAAAGAGTATTGAATATAGGTGCTAAGTGGCCCTTCTGCTTGCGACGACTCGCCCCAAGGACATTTCGCCACTTCTGCCAAAGTAGAGCATTCTATTGCTTTTTTAGTTTGAACATAAAAGTTTGTGCCATCACCATTGATTAAGATTACCGTTTGATTATTTGGTGACTTTGCTTGATAAGCAGCTAGCTTGCTGCGAAACTTTTCTGCTGCCGCCTTTGCCTGTTGGCTGCGTTCCGTCAATTCACCAATTTTTTCGACATTTTTTATTAACGCCGTATAATGATAAGGATACATTAAATACAATGGAACAATTGATTTTAAAGAATTGCGTAATCCGTCATGAATTCCTGCCGAACCTATTACTAAATCTGGTTTTACTTTAGCAATATCCTCCAAGTTTGGCTCATACCAAGAGCCACCAATACGAATGAATTTACTGTTGCCTTGTTCCTGAAAATATTTTTGTTCAACAGATTCATCATGAGCTAGAAGTGCAACTGGCTCTAAACCAATTGAGTTTAAAATGTCAATACAAAAAGTGTCTAGACAAACTATGCGTTTAGGTATAGCATTTACACTAATTTTTGTATTAGTTTGATCAAGTACTGCTAATTTGTCTGTATTTTTTTCTAGTATTTTATTAATTTCTGGCTCATTTACAGACGTATTTGTACCTTTACATGCCATTAGTAAAGTTAGTAGCAATAAAGCCAGTGGCAAAACTTTGGCTTGCCCCTTAAATTCATTAAAATTGCTCTGAATAGCTGAACTCCAAAACATACTTGCAAACGCAGTTATTTATTAAATTTTATGTGAAAAATTTTATATCCTTTTCTCAGAGAAGGAATATACTTGTAAAATCGATACCAACGCCAACGATTGCCGTATTTATCATAATAATACCATTCATTAATAAATTTAATATCCTTATCCCACTGCTCTAAATCTTTACCCGTTTTAATCCCCCATTTGAAAAGCACATTTGTCTTAGAAACAACTGGGTGCTTTTGGGTATTTTTAGCTTGTGATGGGCCGATAGCTTCTATCAGCATCTCCGAACCAGGAAAGTTATTTTTAATTGTTGTAATAATTTCTTTTACTTCAGACTCTTCAAAATAAAACAGCAGCCCTTCAGCAATAAATAAAATCGGTGAAGCCTCGAAGGGCTTAATTTCATCTATCCAGGAAAAATCAAGAAGAGAATAAACCAAATATCGATGGCATTCTGTTTCAGTAAATACTTTTCCCCAAAGTTGCTTAACTGGTTCTAAATCTAACTCAAACCACTTTACTAAACCATTATCTACACGGAAGAATCTTGTACATAGACCCGCACCCAGATTAACAACTATTCCAGTAGGATTTTGTTTTAAAAAGTTACTAGTCTCTCGGTCTAAAATTTCTGTTCTAATAGCAATTCCAACTTGAGTTGACCAAATAGTTTTTGAAAATTGGGAAAAATCGGGATTTAACTGGTTGATAATTTCTTTAGATTTTTCGTCTCTAATAATCGCGTCATCTCTTTGAGTTTCCAAAAACCTAGCATAAAGTGGAATTAAAAGCGTTTGTGAAACTCCATTTAATGTTTCCATAGCTGACCCTTTTTTAAAATGAACAAGTATTTAGGCGAAATATATAACTTTACGCTTATAACTTTTGTCTACTGAAAAGCAAGCTTCCTTGTTTTGTTCACAAAAGTTTAAACTACTTTTATAAATACCTTGCCATTTAGCACAAAATACAATTTTTTATAATTTATTTATTATTGCTCCAAAAATTTTTAAGGGAATAGCTTAGTAATTTTTCATCTATCTAAAGTAGTAAATCGCTTTACTGTGTTTGAGATAAACAAAAAACTTAAATCTACATTTATTCCTAGTACTCACGCAAGAACTCTCCGAAACTCTTACTCCTCCGTGTTGCACCATTTGCTACCCTGTAGAAACGCTTTCAGCGAACAAGTCAGGGAACCCAAAGCCAGCCGCGTATGGAGAGAACCTCCTTCTCTACATCCTCTGTGATAGCCTACAGCAAGCCACTTGGCGTCTACGATTTTTCATTACTTATGCGTAAGTTCCGGTTCCTATAAAACATTTGTCCATAACAAAAGTTTTGGGCTTTTTACACAAATTTTTAACTGATATAAGTGAGACTTATTTTAAATGGTTTTAGTTATAATAACAACATTCTTTAAAATTTATATGCCCTCTAGGAGGATATACATTTAAAAATAAATCTGCTATAAAGCGTTGTATATTAGTTAATTTAGAGTATTAAAACTACAAAATATACCATTTTATATTTGATTAAATCAAGCAAATTTTTAAAATAATATTTACATAAATTTAAATCTAATTAAATATTGCCTATCAAACTTTAAAAAAAGTTATTAATCTCTGAATAGGTTATAGTAAATATTAATAAGAGAAAAGCAACTTTAGCCTGAAAAGCTTTGATAGACAAGCAATAAAGACCATTAAGCAAAATATTGATAAGTAATGCTTCGGCTAAAAAGCAAAAAAATAAACTGATATTTTTTAGTTGAGGACTTGTAAATCTCAAGACAAGTGATATGGTGTTATTATGAGCTTGACTAATAGCAAGCCAAACGTCAGAAAAAATAACTATTCCGATGAAATTAGAAATGAAGTAATTTATAATTTGCTGCAAAAAATCAAGGCGAACTATTAGCCAACCAAAATTTTCGATTTTTTAAATTTTTTTAGCTAACAACCTGCCAATTAATATCTCATTACCAAGCTTTTGGTAAGTGCGAATAATAAAAATCACCTAACTGAATTACTTTTTTAAAAGTTGAATTTACATAACACAGATATTAAATACTTTGTGTGAATAAAAATTAGTTTACCATAACCTTTTTTCAAAATGGGATTAGTAAGAGCGCCAAATTATGCTGAAGACTTATCTCCAAATGCAGGTTGTTAAAATACTGAAAATCCCTCGATCTCAAGTGGATATACAGCAACCATTAAAATATTTAGACTAGGCTCATTGAGCATCATTGAGCTAAAAAACTACATTGAGACTGACCTTGTAATCATTATCGTTCTCACTGATTTTTCCTAGATATTAATCTCACCCAGTTAGCAATGCACCTATTCAAACAGCAGAATAATGCTGAAGTTAATTACCCAAAAATGTGTATTCATCACCTATTTGAGGCTCAGGCAGTTCGGACACCAGAAGCTGTTGCGGTCGTCTATAAAGATACACAGACAAAGGTTATCGCGTCTTTATCCTATCAAGAGTTGAATCAATACGCTAATCAACTAGCACACTATTTGCAAGGGCAGGGAGTAGGGCCAGAAACACTTGTTGGTATCTGCGTAGAGCGATCTCTAGAGATGATTGTCGGACTGTTGGGTATTCTCAAAGCGGGTGGAGCCTACGTACCTCTAGATCCGACATATCCAAAGGAACGTTTGACTTTGATGTTGGAAGATGCCTGTGTACCGATATTGCTGACTCAAGCGCAGCTAGTGGCAAAAATCCCTACACATAAAGCTCAGGTAGTGTGTCTGGACTTAAATTGCGGCGTTATGGCACATGAGAACCACGAAAACCCTGCCAGTACAGTTAGTTCAGAAAATTTAGCTTACACGATCTATACTTCAGGCTCCACAGGTAAACCCAAAGGAGTAATGGTAACGCATAAAAACTTAGTTTATTCAACTATTGCTCGTACTTTCTATTATCAAGAACCCGTTAAAAGCTTTTTGTTGGTTTCATCTTTTGCTTTTGATAGTTCAGTTGCAGTCATCTTCTGGACGCTCTGTTATGGAGGAACTTTTATAATTCCTCAAGAGGGTTTACACAAAGACATCTTGGAGTTTACAAAGCTAATATCTGAATATCAAATAACCCATTGGTTAAGCGTTCCTTCTCTCTACAAAGCCTTACTAACTCATAGGTTGTCACAGCAGCTTGTTTCTCTGCGTACCGTCATTGTTGCTGGAGAGTCTTGTTCAAGAGAATTAGTTGCTCGCCATTATCAAATACTTCCACGGACAACTTTATTTAACGAATATGGGCCGACAGAGGCAACTGTTTGGAGTAGTGTATATTGTTGTCAAAGCGATGAGTTGAGGGATTCAATTCCTATCGGTCGTGCGATCGCCAATACTCGAATTTATCTACTAGATGAGCAGTTAAATCCTGTGCCTGTTGGAGTACCGGGTGAATTATACATAGGTGGACGAGGTGTAGCTAGAGGCTACCTTAACAGACCAGACTTAACTGCTCAAAAGTTCATATCTAACCCCTTCCAAAAAGGTAGGGGAGCAGGGGAGCAAGGTAGCACAGGGGAAACAGAAGACCAATCCTCTAATTTTGATCGCCTCTATAAAACTGGAGATTTAGCGCAATATCTTCCAGATGGAAACATTGAGTTTTTAGGCCGCATCGACCAGCAAGTAAAGATACGCGGTTTTCGGATTGAAGTAGGGGAAATTGAAACTATTCTCGCACAACATCCCTACGTGCAAGAAGTGGTAGTTTTAGCTCAAAAGGATGTCTTTGGCGAACAACGCTTGGTTGCTTATTTAGTCTCATCTGGGCTTAGTATCAACGAATTGCGTCACTTTTTGAGTCAAAAGCTACCTGAATACATGATGCCTTCAGCTTTTGTGTTCCTTGAGACACTGCCTTTAACCCCCAACGGTAAGGTTGATCGCCTTGCATTGCCTGTTCCCGATTTTACGCGATCGCATTTGGCGAAAGCTTTCACAGCACCTCGTTCTGAGCCAGAGAAAGTGTTAGCTGAAATTTGGGCAAAAGTTCTCGGTATTGAACAGGTTGGTATTCATGATAATTTCTTTGAGTTAGGAGGACACTCGCTATTAGCGGCCCAATTGTTGATCCGGGTACATGATGCCTTCAGTGTGGAACTAACTTTGCAACGCCTATTGGAATTATCCACGGTTAGTAGTTTGGCAGCTTGGATTGAGCAAAATGCAGTTCAGCAGAAAACTGTCAGTACAGTATTTGCGATCGCTTCTCATGAAAACCAACGGTATCAACCTTTCCCACTCACTGATGTTCAACAAGCTTACTGGCTCGGTCGCAGTCAGATGTTTGAATTGGGCAACGTAGCAGCTCACTTTTATGTGGAGACAGAATGTATTGATTTAGACTTGGAACGCTACAACAAAGCTTGGCAGCGATTAATCGAACGTCATGAGATGCTGCGAACGATCGTCCTACCTTCTGGAGAACAGAAGATATTGGCTTCTGTGCCATCCTATCAAATTCAAGTGTTGGATCTGCATAGGGAACTTCCAGAGGTAGTTGCTTCTCAATTAGAGACTATTCGCCAAAAGATGTCGCATCAACTCTTAGCAACTGACGCTTGGCCCTTATTTGAAATTCGCGCTTCTGTTTTAGACAATCGGCGCATTCGACTGCACATCAGCTTTGATTTGTTAATTGGCGACTACTGGAGTTTTCAGATTCTTGGCAAAGAACTTTCTGAACTTTATCAAAATCTCGATACTCCCTTGCCTCCACTATCTGTATCATTTCGAGATTACGTTAATACTTGTTTGGTACTGCGAAATTCCTTGCAGTATCAACGTTCCAAAGAGTATTGGCTCAACAGATTATCATCTTTACCACCCGCACCCGAATTACCTCTACAGAAACATCCCAGTGCGATTGCTTATCCCCAGTTTGTACGCCAGAGTGCAAAGTTAGAACCAGAAATTTGGCAACAACTTAAAACCCGCGCTTCTCAAATGGGCTTAACTCCTTCAGGAATGCTTTTAGCAGCCTTTGCTGAGATTTTAACTACTTGGAGTAAAAATCCTCGATTTACAATTAATCTCACTTTATTTAATCGTCTACCACTGCATCCCCAAATCAACGAAATTGTTGGCGACTTCACTACATTAAGCTTACTGACTGTAGACAACTCTAACCCTAATTCGTTTGAAATTCGCGCCCAGCGAATACAACAGCAACTTTGGTCAGACTTAGACCATCGCTACTTTGATGGAGTTCAAGTATTGCGGGAATTAACACGTACCCAAAGATGGGAATCAAAAGCGTTAATGCCAGTTGTATTTACCAGTACACTGTCTTTACCAACAATTAATACAGATGTTGATCCATTAGCAATATTTGGAAAGGTAATTCACAGCATCACCCAGACACCTCAAGTGTGGCTAGATCATCAAGTTTATGAGGAAGCTGGAACTTTAATGTTTAATTGGGATGCTATTAAAGAACTCTTTCCAGGCGGCCTTCTCGATGATATGTTTGCGGCTTACTGCAATCTTTTGCAACGTTTGGCAACTGATGAGTCAGCATGGGTAGAAACCAGAAGGCAACTGTTACCAAATGCCCAAATTGAGCTTTTTGAATCTATCAATGCTACAACAACATCCCTATCAAGGGAACTGCTACACACTTTATTTGAAACTCAGGTTAAACAGCGCCCCCATCACTTAGCTATTATTGCACCCGATTGCACTTTCACCTATCAAGACTTATTTAGATACTCAAATGCACTAGCTTATCGTTTACGGCAATTAGGCGCACAACCTAATACTTTGGTAGCCATTGTCATGGAAAAAGGATGGGAGCAAGTAGTAGCTGTTTTAAGCATTTTAGCTTCTGGCGCGGCCTACGTACCCATAGATCCGACATTACCGAATGAGCGCTTGACGCATTTACTAAATCAAGCAGAAGTAACCTTAGTTTTAACCCAATTTAAACTCAATCAAACTTTAGAATGGCCTGCTTTTGTACAAAGAATTTGTGTAGATATCGAAGAACCACTATCTGAAAATCACCAGCCTTTGTATCCGGTACAGCAAAGCGAAGACTTAGCATATATTATTTACACTTCTGGTTCTACGGGTTTGCCCAAAGGGGTAATGATAGACCATCGCGGTGCAGTTAATACTATCCTGGATATTAATCAACGCTTTGGTGTTAATCCATGCGATCGCGTCTTGGCGCTTTCTTCTCTGAGTTTCGACTTGTCAGTTTACGACATTTTCGGCACTTTAGCTGCTGGGGCAACAATTGTCATTCCTAAAACAGATGCTTCTAAAGATCCCTCAATCTGGTGGAATTTGATTGAAAAACAACGAGTAACAATTTGGAATTCAGTACCCGCCTTAATGCAGATGTTGGTGGAATATGCTTCAAGACGTGTCTCAGTTTTGGATTGTTTGCGCTTAGTTTTACTAAGTGGAGATTGGGTGCCATTAACTTTACCCCCTCAAATAAAAGCTATAGCTAAAAACGTTCAAGTTATTAGTTTAGGAGGTGCTACCGAAGCATCAATTTGGTCAATTCTCTACCCCATAGAAAATGTAGATCCGTCTTGGAAAAATATCCCTTACGGGCGACCAATGCTTAACCAACAATTCTACGTACTTAACGAATCTTTAGAACCTTGCCCTGTGTGGATACTAGGACAATTATACATTGGAGGGATTGGTTTAGCAAAAGGCTATTGGCGGGATGAAGAAAAGACTGCTACTAGCTTCATCACTCATCCAGTAACTAAAACAAAGCTTTACCGTACTGGTGACCTCGGTTACTACTTACCAAATGGCGATATTTCATTCATTGGGCGAGAAGATTATCAGGTAAAAATTGGTGGATATCGCATTGAATTAAAAGAAATTGAAGCTGCTTTGATGCAACATCCGGCGATACATCAAGCTGTTGTCGCGGCAGTTGGCGAACAGCAAAATAAGCAGCTAGTAGCTTATGTACTTCCAGATCGAGAACAAGAATTCACACTTTTTGAAGTGGAAGATACAAATTTTTCAGAAATTCAACAAGTTTGGAAATCTCTGGTAAATTCAGGTTCTCAACAAGCTGAAAAAGAACTAGAAGGAGTAGATATCCAAACTTTATCAGCTTTTTTGCAAGCTATAGAGCGTTTGAGTACTACCTATATGCGTTCTACCTTAACCAGTTTGGGCGTTTATATTCGTCCCAAAGAAAAGCACTCTCTAGATAGTTTAATAAATCAATTTCAGATTCAACCTCACTACCGAAAACTATTAGGGCAATGGTTATGCGTTTTGGAAAAAGAAGGGCTATTACAGAGAGAAGAACGAGATACTTTCGTCAACCATATTTCTTTAGAAACAGATTCTTTAAATATTATTTGGAACGAGGTCAAACAATATGCTGATTCGATCCCTCAATGGCAAAATTTTCTGAATTATCTCAAGCGCCATCTTGATAATAATTTGGGGCTACTGAAAGGACAAATAGACCCGCTAAATTTATTATTTCCTGACGGTGGTTTAGATACAGTAGAAAGTTTGTATCAATCCTTTCCTACTGCTGCTTATTTTAATAGCCTTGCCAGGGAAGTAATGAAATCTTTGGTAAAAACATGGCCTTTAGGAAAGCCATTAAGAATTTTGGAAATTGGAGCAGGTATAGGTGGCACAACCGCATCGTTGTTGTCAGTTTTACCAAGCGATCGCACCGTTTACACTTATACGGATGTTTCTGCATTTTTCAGTAATTTAGCTAAGGAAAAATTCAGAGAATATTCCTTTGTTGAATACAAGCGATTAGATATTGATCAAAATCCCCAAGAACAAGGCTATCAATTGCAAAGTTTTGATGTAATTGTAGCTGCCAATGTTTTGCATATTGCTCGCAACTTAAAAACAACCTTGTCCTATGTCCGCTCTCTTTTAGCTCCTCAAGGTTTCCTTTTATTGGTTGAGTTAACAGAGTATAGTCGTTCAGCCATGACTACTATGGGTTTTGTCAAAGGCTTTAGCAGTTATGAAGATGAAAGAACGCAAGAAAACTTACCTACTTTATCAGTAAAGCAATGGCAAAATATTTTACAATTGAACGCCTTTGAAGACTTTGTTGCTTTCCCACAATCGGGTTCCCCTTATGATTTGTTTGGACAACATTTAATAATTGCTAAACAACCTTTTACTAAAAAGCGATTTAAGCAAAATGAATTGCGGAATTTTCTTAAGAAAAAGTTACCTGAGTATATGCTTCCTTCTGCCTATATATCCCTTGAAACTTTGCCGCTAAATTCTAATGGGAAGGTAGATAGAAAAGCACTTGCCGAACAGAATCATGGTATTACAAGATCACTCAACGAGTCCTTACTATCAGCACAAGGAAAATATTATAAAGCCATTGCCTGTGATGATGTATTGTTACCCCA
>NZ_JACJQM010000047.1:0-48053 GCF_014696655.1 Nostoc sp. FACHB-888
TTTGAAACCTTCTATACCAAAAACATTTTGCTGAACGAGGGTATCCGCGCTTGGATGGCTCCTCAAGATCAACCCCACGAACAATTTGTATTCCCTGAGGAGGTATTACCACGTGGTAACGCTCTCTAATAGACCAAATATATTAGGCGGCACTGGACGCGACCAAGAATCTACTGGCTTTGCCTGGTGGTCTGGTAACGCGCGTTTAATCAATCTATCTGGCAAACTACTGGGTGCTCACGTTGCCCATTCTGGTTTGATTGTATTCTGGGCTGGAGCGATGACTTTGTTTGAAGTCGCTCACTTCATTCCTGAAAAGCCCATGTACGAGCAGGGCTTGATCCTGTTACCTCACCTCGCCAGTCAGGGTTGGGGTGTTGGTGCTGGTGGTGAAGTTATCGACACCTTCCCTTACTTTGTTGTCGGTGTACTCCACCTAATTTCCTCAGCCGTCCTTGGCTTTGGCGGTATCTATCATGCCGTCCGTGGCCCAGAAACCTTAGAAGAATACTCTTCTTTCTTTGGTTACGACTGGAAAGATAAGAACAAGATGACCAACATCATCGGGTTCCACCTGATTATTTTGGGATGCGGTGCGCTGCTGTTGGTACTAAAGGCAATGTTCTTTGGTGGTTTGTATGACACCTGGGCACCAGGCGGTGGTGACGTTCGGATTATTACCAATCCGACACTGAACCCAGCAGTCATCTTCGGCTATGTACTCAAGTCTCCCTTCGGTGGCGAAGGTTGGATTGTCAGCGTCGATAACTTGGAAGATGTGGTCGGTGGTCACATCTGGGTTGCCTTTATCTGTATTGCTGGCGGTATTTTTCACATTCTTACCAAGCCTTTTGCTTGGTCACGTCGTGCATCCATCTGGTCTGGTGAGGCTTACCTCTCCTACAGCTTGGGCGCTCTGTCGTTGATGGGCTTCATTGCCTCAATCTTTGTTTGGTTTAACAACACCGTTTATCCCAGCGAATTCTACGGTCCTACCGGCCCAGAAGCTTCTCAAGCTCAAGCTTTGACCTTCTTGATTCGTGACCAACGCTTGGGTGCTAACGTCGGTTCTGCCCAAGGCCCCACAGGATTGGGTAAATACCTGATGCGCTCTCCAACTGGTGAAATCATCTTCGGTGGTGAAACCATGCGCTTTTGGGATTTCCGTGGCCCTTGGTTGGAGCCTCTACGTGGCCCTAATGGTCTTGACTTGGAAAAAATCAAGAACGATATTCAGCCTTGGCAAGCTCGTCGCGCTGCTGAATACATGACCCACGCTCCTCTGGGTTCTCTGAACTCCGTGGGTGGTGTGGCTACCGAGATTAACTCCTTCAACTACGTATCTCCTCGCGCTTGGTTGGCGACTTCTCACTTCGTATTAGGATTCTTCTTCTTAGTTGGTCACTTGTGGCACGCTGGTCGCGCACGGGCTGCGGCTGGTGGTTTTGAGAAAGGAATTAACCGTGAGACTGAGCCAGTGATGTTTATGGACGACCTAGATTAGGTTGTAAGATTTATTTCATCGTTGACAACTAAATAATTTAAAAGCTCTTGCGTAAAAGCAAGGGCTTTTTTTATAGGAAAATTAGTCATCTATTGATTAAAGTGAGTGACTTACCAAGGTAGTTAATACTATGAGCGACTCTAATTTTATTGATGCTTTGCGATGGACATCTGAAGCTAAAGAAAAATTACAAAATATTCCCTTTTTTGTCCGCTCTCAAGCTAAAGCCAGAATTGAACAGCTGGCTCGTGAAGCAGGACAAGAGATTGTGACAGCAGATTTGGTAGAACAGGCTAGGCTTGAGTTTGGACAATAAAACATTGTGGAGTTTGCAACAATGATAGTCGCCAAAAATCGAGCAGACCGAGTAATGCTTTACGATATTAGCTAGCAACAGTTTGAAAATCTTCTAAAAGACTTGGGACATCGGGCGGCAAAGTAGTGCGATCGCACTACTTTGGAAATTATCAGACCTTTACCTGAACGTAAAGATTACATTACAAAGAGATAATAGATTAATAGGTGAGTTGAAAAAAAGTAGTCATCGCCGTCAAAAGGCAGAGCCAAGCGACAACTCAAATGAGCGAACTGACCATACTAATCTAAATTTAGAGAATTTTAATTATGTCTAGACTTACGGTTCCACCCAATTTCACAGGCACTGCTGGTTCCGACACTTTAATTGGGGAAGATTTAAATAAATTTCCAGCAATTGGGATTGATATTTTAACTAAAGGTTTCATTGATACAGGCTTAGGAAAGGACACCATTAAAGGCAACGGCACTGGCAGTGAAGGCGGTGCTGGAATCGGCATCAGCAATAATGGCAATCTGAATGCTGGGTCGGGCGATGACGCTATTATAAGTAAGGGCATTGGGGGTAGTGGAGGCGACGGCGCAGCAAATAATTCTGACCCTTTTGGCGCCGCCAATTCTGGCTTTAATGGCGGCAGTGGCGGTGTAGGGACAGGCATCAGTAACATTGGTATCCTTAATACTTGGTTGGGCAATGACACTATCATCGGCAATGGCACTGGCGGCAACGGCGGAAACGAGGGCGGTCGATACGCCGGTGGCGACGGTGGATTTGGGAATGGCATCAGCAACACTGGACAACTGGATACTGGAAACGGAAATGGCAGTCTGAATGCAGGGGATGGCAATGACACTATAAGTGGCACTGGTCAGGGCGGTAATGGTAGTAATAGCGTTTACGTTGATAAGGGCAATGGTGGTAATGGAACAGGTATTAGTAACAGTGACAATCTGAATGCAGGGGATGGGAATGACACTATCATCGGCACTGGTCAGGGCGGTAAAGGCCGTGATGGTGCTATCAATAAGAACATCAATGGCAGCAAAGGCGGTAATGGTGGCACTGGAACAGGCATTAGTAACAGTGGCAATCTGAATGCAGGGCATGGGAATGACATTATCATCGGCACTGGCCAGGGCGGTAGAGGTGGTACTGGCAAAATATCAGGCACAAATGCCACTGCATACGGCATTTTCAACGACGGAGTAATTGATACTGGGAATGGTGTTGATATTCTTACCGGACAGGCTACAGCAACAATTGGTGGTGCTGCATACGGCATTTATGGAAAAGGAATGATTAAAACTGGCGATGGCGATGATAAAATTACATCCACCAGTACTATCAATGAAGTTCAACAAAAAGTTACTATTGGTGGCGGTATCGATATTGATCTAGGCACTAGAAATGACTACTTCAAAGGGTTTGGTGCTGGGACTGTGGATGGTGGAAAAGGTTTTGATACCTTAGACCTCAGTGCTTTCAAGCGCTCTGAACTCACTTTTTCTGGTGTAATTTCCGGCAATGCCCTAAACCCAGCTAATATCAACTTCAATAACAATGGAAATGTTATTACACTCTCCACAGCAGGCTTTGAGAATTTTATCTTTGCAGATGGCTCTTTATGTTACAGCACTTTGACCTGAAACTAAAATTACAACAATCTCACGAAAAATAATTGCGAATTACGAATTAGTATCAACTCGCTCCCACATTCATTGCTGCTAAAAAAGCCTTTTGACTTACATCTCTGTAAACTGTATTCAAATACTTCATTACCACATCACTCGAAGTTGAATTTACTGCATTTTCCTCTTCCTTTGCAAGGGGGATTGCTCCTAATACATCTAATACCATCTCGCTAGTGGACGGCGCAATCACTACCAATGATGATTCTAGTGGCTGATTATATTGCCAGAAAGAGTCAATTTTTACCGAGTATTTGTTATTAGGAATTGACTGTTGAATATCGGGCGTTTCTGTGGTATTATGTTGAATCTTGGCACTACGTAATTGACGTAAATCGCTGATAATTTGCTCTTTGGTGCGTCCGCGCAATTGAAATAGTACAAAGGGGTCTTCACTAAAGCGATCGCCTAGCTGATAGTACAGCGCACCAATATGTTTACAGGGATTTGCTTTATCAGGACAAGAGCATTTACTCTGGACATCACCAAGGGTAAAAGGAAATATCGAAAGACCATTAGCCGTAAACACTTCTTCTATATTTTGTGGCATTTCTCCTGCTAGTAGCTTGGCAGCAAAAATTGCCCTTTGGGACATGGTTTCAATTACATAACCCCACTGTTCATCGCTAAAAGGTTCAAGAGAAAGGGAAACTTTATAAGGTTGTACTTCACTACCTTGCACCCTAGCTAATACTTTTGCACCTTTAAATTCGATGCTCAAAACGTTTCCTTGACGGGCATAATTTCTTGCACGTTCTAAACGCTTTTTAAAGCGATAAGAATCTAGTAAATCTAACCATTGTTGTGACCACCATTCTCGGCTTGCTTGTAATGTGTAATTAGTCATAATATCAATTCAAAAACTTTAGTCGTATTTTGGCGAATTCGTAGTGAGAGCAAATTAATAACTTTAGTCCTTACTACGAATTTATTCTGCATCATCATCAATTACTGCACTGCGGTCGAGTATTAGTAAGTTGCGAAGTTGGTCTGTATCTAGTTCAGTCAACCATTCTTCACCAGCGCCTACAACTTGTTCAGCTAGTTGTTTCTTACTTTCAATCATGTCATGAATTTTTTCTTCTAAAGTGCCTGTACAAACAAATTTATGTACTTGCACATTCCGGGTTTGGCCAATCCGAAATACTCTATCTGTGGCTTGATTTTCCACGGCTGGGTTCCACCATCTATCAAAGTGGAATACATGATTTGCTCGTGTTAAATTCAGTCCTACTCCACCCGCTTTCAGAGAAAGAATCATAATTGGTGGCCCTTGAGGGTCGTGTTGGAAACGGTCGATCATTTCCTCACGTTGTTTTTTGCTGGTGCTTCCATATAAAAAGAATATTTCTCGCCCAAGCTGCTTTTCTAAATAGGGTTTAAGTAATTTACCCCACTCTGCAAATTGTGTGAAGATTAAAGCTCTATCACCTTCTGCTAAAACTTCTTCTAACATTTCTTCTAGCCGCAGAAGTTTAGCTGAATTATGTTGCTCTAATGTTGCCTGTTTCAAATATTGGGCTGGGTGATTGCAGATTTGTTTGAGTTTAATTAACAAAGCTAAAATCATCCCCCGGCGTTGCAATCCTTCAGCAGATTCTATCTCTACTAAAGATTGTTCTACAACTTGTTGATAAAGTGCGGCTTGTTCACCAGTCAGACCACAAAATACGGTCATTTCTTGCTTATCTGGTAAGTCTTGAATGATGTCGCGATCGCTTTTCAATCGCCGCAGTATAAATGGCTGAACTAATGAACGTAATTGAGTCAAAGAAGCGGTATCGCCATACTTTTCAATTGGCATGGCAAACCGACGCTGGAAAAATTGCTTGTTACCTAAATACCCTGGATTCAGAAAATCTAAAATAGACCATAGTTCTTGCAGCCTATTTTCTACTGGTGTTCCCGTCAATGCAATCCGAAATGTCGCTTCTAATTCTCGCACTGCTTTTGACTGCTTCGCCTCTGGATTTTTCACATTCTGGGCTTCGTCTAAAACAATTATCTGCCAAGAGACACTTTGCAATGACTTGATATCTCGATGAAGCAGTGAGTAGCTGGTAACAATTAAATCGTGCTTTTTCACTGCTTCTAAAAACGCTTTTCCTTTTGGGCGTTTATCACCATGATATTGCAAAATTTTCAGGCTTGGTGCAAATTTATTGACTTCCCTTTCCCAGTTACCTAAAACAGAAGTTGGACAAACTAATAGTGTTGGATTTTCTAGTGCATCTTGTTCTTTGAGATGTAGAATAAAAGCGATGAACTGCACGGTTTTACCGAGTCCCATATCGTCGGCGAGACACGCGCCTAAGCCCCAACGTTCCAAGAATGACAGCCAAGCAGCACCACGCTCTTGATAAGGTCGCAACTGTCCTTTAAAGCCTGCTGGTGTCGGTAAAGGTGCGATCGCTTGATTATTACTTAACGCCCCAATCAACTCTTGCAATGCCCCAGATGCCTCAAAGCTGACCACTGGTAACTTTTCAATTACTTGGGTATCCCCTGTACTGAAACGCAAAGCATCTTCCAAGGAAAGCGCCATTTGGTCTTTGCGAGTGGTAAAAAAAGTTTGGGCTGTCTTAATATCTTGAGGGCGCAATTCCACCCACTCGCCATTAATTTCTACTAGCGGACTATTTAAAGCCACAAGTTTATCAAACTCAGCTTTAGAAATAGTTTGTCCACCAATTGCCAATTGCCATTGGAAATTCAGTAAACTTTGTAAGCCTAAACGTCCCTGCTTTTTCTTTGGGGTTTCGGCAGTAATTTTCAAACCCAAACGATTCGCCCATCCTTCGCGGTTCGCTAAACTAGGAGGCAAAATTACTCCCAAACCACTGTCTTCTAACCTCCAAGCTACAGCCTTGATAAACTCATAAGCTTGCATGGGGGTGATACGAGAAAATTGGGGATATTCGGTTTCAAAACTGGGTGCGATCGCTGGATATAATCGGGAAGCTACCCCTAAACCTCGCAAAAATGTTTCTTGTGGTTGCTCAATTATCCGATTTTCATAAACCAATCGTTCAACTGGATTGTTCCAAATAGTTGCTGCATCCACCAAAAACTCAGGCTCATCAGCCGCTTGCAAAAAATACGCCAATGTCCACTCTGTTTCGCTAGACTCTGGAGAACGCAGTTGAAAACAGGTGCGAAATAGAGTTTTAAGAGTTAATTGGTATTGTAGCGGCATAGTCCAAGCCTTCAGTGCCGCTTCCAGTCGTTCTACTTCAATGGCATCTGCATTCACTGTATGAGATGCACTGGTTAAAGCTTGCAACCACTGTCGCACCCCACCTGGTAAAGATGCCATCGCCTTTTCAGTTGGAGGTTGAGAACCCGCCATCCCGCGCACTTGGGCATCTATCGTACTGTTTAGAAATCCCAGCAACAATTCTTGAGGTTCAGTAGGGAAGTTTACATAGATTGGGCATTGGGCATTGGGCATTGGGAAGAGGACTTGGGGACAAGGAAAATTGGGGACAAGGGGAAAGACTTGTTTCAAGTTCTCATCTCTTGTCCCCTTGCCCCCTTGTCCCCAAGTCCCCCCTGCCTCCCCTACTCCCCCTGCTCCCTGCTCCCCTGCTTCTTCCCCACTCCCCACTCCCTCTTGATAAGTCCGACAAACCAACGGCATATTCGCAGAAAATTTTTCTAAGCGAGTTCCATCTACAGCACTATCTAAAAGTACTTGCCATTTAGCAGCAACACCATCTGATTGTCGGTTAATTGTTGGTAAAAACTTACACCGTGAGATTAAATCTAAACTCCACCGGGAAACTTGCGACCAAAAACGTAAATCTCCTCCTAAAAAGGCATCTTCCCCTTTAGCAGCATTTAAGGGAACAGCTGCCAGAAATTTTACCGCCTCGCTGGGGTTGAGACAAAAACCTTCAACTCGCCACGGTTGCAAATATTGCGGGGAGTCTGTATCTAGCCCCAAGCTGGCAGAATGTACCGGGAAAATCCCTGCTGTTCCATCGCTACTGCCTTCTGGGATATAAGTTGGCACGGCAATTATCTGCGAATGCGTTGGCAAACTTATCTCAGTAAGACTGCCGGCTTTACGTGTTCGCCCAGTAGTAGCGATGGCTTTGCCCGCCGCAGGCATCGCTACTTGAGGTTTTTGGATGAAGTTGGTAATCGCCATGTTCTGAGAAACCAACCACTCACTTAACTCAACTGATGTCATTGCCAATGGATGTATTGCTATCTCTCCAGATCCACTAGACTCTAAATTCACTCGTGGCGATCGCCAAGTTTCCCCCCAAATAAATAAACAACCATTTTGATTTTTTAGTAACCAATTACAGTGTAAAATCGCCATTTGCTAATTACTCAGATTCTCGTAAAATTCAATAGTGAAAATTGCAATTATTCTACTTTTTACATCTTCACGAAAAGATTTTTTAGCTCAAACTTGCATATAATTAATATTTAAACAAATATTTTATTTAAAGATTCTTCATAATGATTTTCCCCCTAATTAAAGTTTTAAAAAGTGGGATATTAGTGGAACTAGATTATATGCATCCTCAAGAACAGGAGGTTGTAAGAGCATTACTCAATGTTTTATTGATTGAAGGTAAAACTTATCCCCAAAAGGAACCTCTATCTCAGGCAGAATTTTTAGCTTACTGGTTGAGTAAAGATGCCTTTGTTGTCAGAACATCTGGTCAGGATGGTACACACAAGCCAAAAGAAATATTAGGGGCGTTTTATTTAAAACCAAACTTTCCCGGTCGGTGTTGCCATATTTGCAACGCTGGTTTTATTGTACAACCTGCCTTACGCGGTAAGGGGATTGGGCGGTTCATGGGGGAGGCAATGCTCTTGATAGCAGCAAACCTGGGCTACGAAGCAGTAATGTTCAATTTGGTCTTTGAAACTAATATACCTTCAATTACCCTTTGGCAGTCGTTAGGATTTGAGATTATTGGGCGCATTGAGCGTGCGGCGAAGCTAGAGGATGAAGTAGTAGACGCACTGATGATGTATCGCACCTTGGATTTATTAACTGTTGACGGTTAACCGTCAACAGCCATGAGTCAACAGTTATCTTTGTATGTACCAGAAGCCAGTCATAGTACATAAATGTTAGGATTGCCACAGAAAGAGAATAGCGAAAGAGAAGGAAAAAAAACTGAATGGCAGAAGTTGATAAGTCAATATCCTTCGATGGAAGGGATATTCGGCTGAAAGTAGGCTTACTAGCTCCCCAGGCAGGTGGGTCGGTTTTGATAGAATCAGGGGATACATCCGTTTTAGTGACAGCTACGCGATCGCAAGCCAGAGAAGGCATTGATTTTCTTCCACTCACAGTAGATTACGAAGAAAGGCTGTATGCCGCCGGTAGAATTCCCGGAGGGATTATGCGGCGCGAAGGTCGTCCACCAGAAAAAACAATTCTCACCAGTCGTCTTATAGACCGTCCCATGCGTCCCCTGTTCCCTTCATGGCTAAGGGATGACCTGCAAATTATTGCTTTAACGCTGTCGATGGACGAGTTAGTTCCACCCGATGTGCTAGCAGTTACAGGTGCTTCAATCGCTACCCTGATTGCCCAGATTCCTTTTAATGGGCCAATGGCAGCAGTGCGGGTTGGTTTAGTGGGAGATGATTTCATTATTAACCCCACTTATGCAGAAACTGAAGCTGGCGACTTGGATCTGATAGTAGCAGGTTCACCACATGGCGTGATCATGGTGGAGGCGGGAGCCAATCAGTTGCCAGAGCGAGATATTCTCGAGGCAATTGACTTTGGTTATGAAGCAGTGCGGGACTTAATTAAAGCGCAGCAAGATTTAATCGCAGAACTGGGTTTGGTAATAGTGCAAGAAGCACCACCAGAAGTAGACCAGACTCTGGAAAATTATATCCGCGATCGCGCCAACGGTCAGATTAAGAAAATCCTCGCTCAATTTAGTTTCACCAAACCCGAACGCGATGCAGCTTTAGATGTCGTCAAGGATGAAATTGCCGCGACGATTAGCGAACTCCCAGAAGAAGACCCAATTCGAGTTGCCGCAACTGCAAATAAGAAGGCACTTGGTAACACTTTTAAAGATATTACCAAACACTTCATGCGGCGACAAATCATTGAAGATAACGTCCGCGTTGATGGTCGTAAACTCGATGAAGTGCGTCGTGTTTCTTGTTTAGTTGATGTCTTACCAAAGCGAGTCCACGGTAGCGGTTTATTTAACCGGGAACTAACTCAGGTATTATCCACTTGTACTCTAGGTACACCTGGGGATGCTCAAAACCTTAACGATGATATGCAGCTAGATCAGCACAAGCGTTACCTGCATCATTACAACTTCCCGCCGTTCTCAGTCGGGGAAACCAAACCAATGCGGGCCCCAGGAAGGCGCGAAATTGGTCACGGTGCATTAGCAGAACGAGCGCTACTACCTGTGCTACCGTCAAAAGAAGAATTTCCCTACGTGATTCGCATCGTATCGGAAGTACTTTCCTCCAACGGTTCCACTTCAATGGGTTCAGTCTGCGGTTCCACCCTCGCTTTGATGGATGCTGGTGTACCAATTCTCAAACCCGTCAGTGGCGCAGCAATGGGTCTGATTAAGGATGGGGACGAAGTGCGAATCCTCACCGATATTCAGGGCATTGAAGACTTTTTGGGCGACATGGACTTTAAAGTTGCCGGGACGGATACCGGGATTACCGCCTTGCAAATGGATATGAAAATCTCCGGTTTGTCGTTGGAGGTTATTTCCCAAGCCGTTCACCAAGCTAAAGCAGCCCGGTTGCACATTCTGGAGAAAATGCTTGCCTGCATTGACACGCCACGGACTGAAACCTCACCTTATGCCCCACGTCTGCTAACAATTAAGATTGATTCAGACATGATTGGTCTGATCATTGGCCCTGGAGGCAAGACTATTAAGGGTATTACAGAGGAAACTGGTGCAAAAATTGACATCGAAGATGATGGCACCGTGACGATTTCCGCTGTGGATGAGAATAAGGCCAAGAGAGCCAAAAACATCATCCAAGGCATGACTCGCAAGCTGCATGAAGGGGATGTTTATGCAGGGCGCATCACTCGGATTATACCGATAGGTGCATTTGTGGAATTTCTGCCTGGAAAAGAAGGGATGATCCACATCTCACAACTAGCTGACTATCGCGTTGGCAAAGTTGAGGATGAAGTAGCGGTGGGCGATGAAGTGATTATCAAAGTGCGCGAAATTGATAACAAAGGTCGCATTAATCTCACCCGCTTAGGTATCCACCCAGATCAAGCAGCAGCAGCAAGAGAAGCTGCGGCGGTGAATCGGTAACTCGATTTGGGATTTTAGATATAAATCTAAAATCCGCGATGCCTACTGTGAAGGCATCGCCGTATGCTTCTCTAATTGGTTACAAAACTATTAATTTGATACCACTAAGATAGTTAATAAATATTTAAACCTCGCCTGTACTTGTTCAACGTAAATACCATTATTTATATTATTTTGACAACTCGTAATTTGAGTATTTTTAACTACACCTTTTATCTATTTACAAATTTAGCAGATTGTCTGATTATAACGACATAAGAAAAAATCTGATAAACAACACTTTTTTGTAGAAAGTGGTAGTTTATGTAATTTGTCCCATGAATGTTATATCAAAAATCTCATGGCTTTAGTTCAAACGATAAATAAACTGACGTCAACTCAGGTCCCCAGACTTAATGATTGCAGTTCACAAAGCCTGCTTAACTACTTTGAGACTTCTTGGCGACTTGAAGAAACACTCATGAAAAGTTTGGTCGGGGAAGAAACTTTTTATCTTAACCCCGATCCTTTAAGAAACCGTTTAATTTTTTATCTTGGTCATTCAGCCGTTTTTTTTATCAACAAGTTAATTGCCGTTGGTTTAATTAAAGCTCGAATTAATTCAGAATACGAAACCCTATTTGAAATCGGAGTTGATCCACAAACACCGACAGAACTCGAAGCAGCTATGCAAGGGGTTAGCTGGCCTGATGTAGAAAAAGTTTGGCAATATCGGGATAAGGCACAAGAGGCGATCGCAAAAGTAATTCAAAATACTCCCCTGAATCTGCCGATTCATCAACAGCATCCCTTCTGGGCTTTGCTGATGGGGATGGAACATAGTCGCATTCACTTTGAAACCTCTTCGATGCTGGTGCGTCAATTGCCTACCGATCGCTTAAAACGTCCCCAAGGCTGGGATTATGCACCTAGCAACGCGAACATTCCCAACAATGAAATGCGCCCGGTTCCGGGTGGTGTGGTGAAACTAGGAAAACCCAAGGATGATCTTACATTTGGTTGGGATAGCGAATATGGCGATCGCACTGTTGAAGTTAAACCGTTTTTAGCTAGTCAATATCTCATCACTAACGGAGAATATCTGAAATTTGTTCAGGCTGGTGGTTACAACAATCCCGATTACTGGAATGCTGAATCTTGGGATTGGAAGCAACTCTACAACGTCCAACATCCCAAATTCTGGATACCTTTCGAGGATGGCTACCGCTATCGAGCTACATTCGACGAAATAGACTTACCCCTAGACTGGCCTGTAGAAGTCAATTACTACGAAGCGATCGCATTTTGTCGTTCTCAAGGCTCAGAAATTCGCTTAATGACTGAAGGCGAATGGAATCAAGCCTTACTTATTTCTGAGGATAACCAGTTATCAAGTAACTATAATCTCAATTTACAATTCATTTCCCCCAGCCCGGTGGGAATGTTCAAACCAGCTAATAGTGCTTCTGGGCTTTACGATCTCAGAGGAAATCTCTGGGAATGGCTGGGAGATACATTCAACGCCCTACCAGGATTTCAACCTCATCCGCTTTACGAAGATCAAGCAGCACCCTTTTTTGATGATAAACATCAGATGATGCTCGGCGGTTCTTGGGCTACTAATGGTTCAATGGCATTACCAACCTATCGCAACTGGTTTCGTCCCTACTTTTATCAACACTCTGGTTTTAGAATTGCCCAAGACATTTGAAAGGAGATTACAGAGAATGAGACCAAATGCAATCCCACCAAAACCCGGTCAAGAATCAGTTTGGGATTATCCCCGTCCGGCTCGTTTAGAAGATAGCAACAAATCAATTCGGATAATTTGTAATGGTACTGTTTTAGCAGAAACAACTAAAGCTAAAAGAGTCTTAGAAACTAGCCATCCTCCTGTTTATTACCTTCCTTCTAAAGACATTAAACTAGAATATCTGATTGAAACACCTAAAAAAACTTGGTGTGAATGGAAAGGCAAGTGTCAATATTATGATATCAGCATCGGTGAAAAGTATATAAATAACGCTGCTTGGCGATATTTGGAACCCACACCTGATTTTGTAACGATTCAAGAATACTATGCTTTTTACCCTAGTTTAATGGATGCCTGCTATGTAAATGATGAGCTAGTTATGTCTCAACCTGGCGATTTCTATGGTGGATGGATTACTGCTGATATTGTCGGGCCATTTAAAGGTAGCCCTGGAACAATGGGGTGGTAAGGGACTTCCAACTAAAAAAATAATCAATCGTTTTGGAAGGCAGGGTGAACTGGCGCTACAGGGGAGGCAGGGGGAGAAAAAATTGGCTAGTGGTTCCCACTCAGATGCGGTACAACGTTATATCGTAAGGTTTAGGGGCACGGCATACCGTGCCCCTACGGGTTACTTGCTGTTTTGCTTAAGCTTTTTTCAACCAGCTAAACATAGCGCGTAAATCTTTGCCGACTTCCTCAATTTTGTGTTCAGCTTCTTTACGACGCATGGCGGTAAATCCTGGTTTCCCAGCTTGGTTTTCAAGAACGAATTCTCGTGCAAATTGCCCAGATTGAATTTCGCTGAGAATCTTCTGCATTTCAGCTTTGGTTTGTTCAGTAACAATCCGCGGCCCACGAGTATAATCACCATATTCAGCAGTGTTAGAAATGCTGTCGCGCATTTTAGCTAAACCACCTTCTACAACCAAGTCAACAATCAGCTTGACTTCATGCAGACATTCAAAATAAGCCAATTCTGGTTGATAACCAGCTTCTACCAAAGTTTCAAATCCGGCTTTGATTAAAGCACTCAAACCACCGCACAATACCGCTTGTTCGCCAAATAAATCTGTTTCGGTTTCTTCGCGGAAAGTCGTTTCGAGAACACCAGCGCGAGTACCACCGATACCTTTAGCATAAGACATGGCGCGATCGCGTGCCTGACCACTAGCATCTTGATAAACTGCAAACAGCGCTGGTACGCCTTCACCACCTTCATAAGTGCGCCGTACCAAATGCCCCGGCCCTTTGGGTGCTACCATGACCACATCTACGTTAGCCGGTGGTACAACTTGCCCAAAGTGAATATTGAATCCGTGGGCAAAAGCTAACACATTCCCTTCTTGTAGATTGGGTTCAATTTCGTTTTTGTAAATCGTTTTTTGCACTTCATCAGGTAACAAAATCATGATGAAATCAGCAGCATTGGCAGCATCTGCAACATTTTTCACAGTTAACCCAGCTGCTTCAGCTTTTGCTACTGACTTACTACCCGGATATAGTCCCACAATCACATTCAAACCACTATCTTTGAGATTGAGAGCGTGGGCATGACCTTGAGAACCATAGCCGATGATAGCAATAGTTTTTCCAGCCAAAAGGTCTAAATTGGCATCTTCGTCATAATACATCCGGGCCATAGAAGCATCTCCTGTCAGCAGCATCGTCATTTATTGGCAGGCTTAAGATTGTACCTCAAATTGAGTAACCACAGATGAACTATCAATCATTCAATTTATCTCTTTGGACTGAGGAGGGAGCAGGGGGCAGGGGGAGCAGGGCAGGCAAGGGAAGAAAACTAATGACAAATAACTAATGACAAACCCTGTTACATAAATCGCAACAATGCAGGCTTTGAGTTTTAGTTCAGTAATACTGGGGTTAACTTCATCCATCTAGGGGTAGATTATGTACGCTTCGACTAAATTACCGCGCACATCTGCTTTATTTGTAAGTGCGTTATTAGGAGGAGTAATTTTCACTAGTTGCGCCTCTTCCCATCAGCCAGGAAATCAGGCTTTACCTCCAATGGCAGGCGATGGCTCGGTAAATCAATTATCTGCTCGTGAAAGCAGTATTTCCCAAAAGGCGGAAGCTGCATCTATAGTCCGTTCTCGTCCCCAACTCATCAAAAAGGCAGCAATATCTTTGACTGTCAACTCTGTAGAGAAGACTATTGATGCTGTTTCACAAATTATCAATAAACAGCAGGGGGATTTGATCGGGTTGAAACAACAACAACCCAAAACCGACAACCCGCGTTACACAGCAACAATCCAATTGCGGATACCAGAAAACTTACTGGAACCTACCCTAGAAGAGCTAGCTAAATTGGGCACTGTTGAAAGTCGTAATATCACGGCAGAAGATGTGGGCGATCGCTTGGTCGATTTCCAAGCTAGATTAACCAATTTGCAAAAAACTGAAGCCAATTTACAAAAAATTATGGATCGGGCGGGTTCTATTAGAGATGTGCTTAGTGTTTCCCAAGAGCTAAGTAATGTACGAGAAACTATAGAACAAATTAATGCCCAACTCAAAAGCCTACAAAATCAAGTTGCTTATTCTATTATTACGCTGAATTTACAAGCAGCAGTTTCTAGCACCAGTTCACAACCTGCCTTCGGTTTGCAAGTTCAGGAGACTTGGAATAAATCTACTCACTCCCTTAGTTCATTTTCCGTTGGCTTACTCAAGCTGGGTATTTGGTTAGTTGTTTACAGTCCCTATTTGTTAATTTTTGCTGCTCTTATCTATGGCTTTAACCGTTGGCGGCGAACTCATTCACCACATTTAACACAAGCACCAGAATCAACTAGTTCTGAATGAGCTTGCATAAATCCTACATCTACTGTTGATAAATTTACACAAGCAAAGAGTAATTCAAATATTGCCAACTCTTATTATTTGCACCTCTATGGGGAAAACTTCTCTTTATCCTGTAGTTTTAATTACTTTAAAACTTTTTCAAATGTAAACAGGAATACAAAATATGTGATGACAATTTTGATACAAATTTGTTAAGAATAGTTACAATGGTTGGAATACCCGATAATATTTCTTATGGTAAATTCACTTGACAATAATCCACCTCATCAAGTAGTTATTGTTGGCGGTGGTTTTGGTGGACTTTATGCAGCTAAAACACTCGCAAAAGCAGCAGTAAACGTTACTCTGATTGATAAACGTAACTTTCATCTATTTCAACCCCTTTTATATCAAGTCGCCACAGGTGCGCTGTCTCCGGCTGATATTTCTTCACCGTTGCGTTCTGTCCTCAGCAAGAGCAAGAATACGAAAGTGTTGCTGGGAGAGGTAAATAATATTGATCCAGAAGCAAAACAAGTGACTGTGGGTGACGAAGCAATAGCTTACGATACGTTAATTGTTGCTACAGGAGCAAAGCATTCGTATTTTGGCAAAGACAATTGGGAAGAATTCGCCCCCGGCTTGAAAACTGTAGAAGATGCTATAGAAATGCGTCGCCGGATTTTTACGGCGTTTGAAGCCGCAGAAAAAGAAATCGATCCAGAAAAACGCCGTGCTTGGTTAACCTTTGTAATTGTTGGTGGTGGCCCAACTGGTGTAGAGTTAGCTGGTGCGATCGCAGAATTGGCAAATCAAACTCTCAAAGAAGATTTCCGCAACATAGACACATCAGAAGCCAAAATTTTGTTACTAGAAGGGCTGGATCGGATCCTGCCACCTTTTGCACCAGAGTTATCACAAGAAGCAGAAGCATCCTTGACGCGCTTAGGGGTGGTTGTCCAGACAAAAACATTGGTAACGAATATTGAAAATGATATTGTTACCCTCAAACAAGGCGATGAAGTTAAAGAAATTGCCTCAAAAACGGTATTATGGGCAGCAGGTGTGAAAGCTTCAGCAATGGGGAAAGTGCTAGCAGAGCGCACAGGTGCTGAGTGCGATCGCGCTGGACGGATTATCGTCGAACCTGACTTGAGTGTTAAGGGACATCCCAATATTTTTGTAGTTGGCGACTTAGCAAATTTTTCTCATCAAAATGGTAAACCTCTACCTGGTGTTGCACCTGTAGCGAAGCAAGAAGGTGAATATGTAGCGACATTAGTCCAAAAGCGGCTTGCAGGTAAGAGTTTACCGCCCTTTACTTATACCGATTATGGTAGTTTAGCAATGATTGGGCACAATTCTGCCGTGGTAGATTTGGGCTTTATGAAGCTGAAAGGTTTCTTTGCATGGCTGTTTTGGCTATTGATTCACATCTACTTCTTAATTGAATTTAACAACAAATTAGTAGTAATGATTCAGTGGGCATGGAACTATTTCACCCGTAATCGTGGAGCAAGATTAATTACAGGACAAGAATCGCTCACCGAAATTGTAATTAGCGATCGCAACAGTTATTCAGCCGATAACAAACAGCCAGTAAATGTCTAATTGGGCATGGGGCATTGAGTATGGTTATTCTCCTTGTCCCCTTGTCTCCCCCATCTCCCTCATCTCCACTCCCCGCCCTCATAAATTAGCAGTAAGCTATTTGAGGGCGTTTTTCATAATCTATATAATGGCAACTATTAACGACAACTACCTGAAACTGAAAGCGGGTTATCTGTTTCCAGAAATTGCTAGGCGGGTGAATGCCTTTGCAGAAGCCAATCCTGATGCTAAAATCATCCGGCTCGGCATTGGTGATGTTACCGAACCTCTGCCGGAGGCTTGCCGCGCAGCTATGATTAAAGCTGTGGAAGAAATGGGCGATCGCAATACCTTCAAAGGCTACGGGCCAGAGCAAGGCTACGCTTGGTTACGGGAGAAAATTGCTACTCAAGATTTCCAAGCACGGGGAGCCGATATAGATGCTTCCGAAATCTTTATCTCCGACGGTTCCAAGTGCGACACCGGCAATATTCTGGAAATCTTTGGACATGACAACATAATTGCCGTTACTGACCCCGTTTATCCCGTATATGTAGACACTAACGTTATGGTGGGAAATACGGGAGATGCCAACGATAAAGGCGAGTTTGAGGGTTTAGTCTATTTACCAATTACGGCTGATAACAACTTCACTGCCGAGATTCCCTCAAAGAAAGTCGATTTAATTTATCTCTGCTTTCCCAATAACCCCACTGGCGCAACTGCTACCAAGGAATATCTCAAAGCATGGGTAGACTATGCCAAAGCAAATAACTCGATTATTTTCTTTGATGCAGCCTACGAAGCTTACATTACCGATGCATCAATTCCCCACTCAATTTATGAAATTGAAGGTGCAAGAGAAGTTGCGATCGAATTCCGATCTTTCTCCAAAAATGCAGGTTTTACAGGAACACGTTGCGCGTTAACCGTTGTACCGAAGACGCTCACAGCAAAAGCCGCCGATGGTTCCGATGTGGAACTATGGAAACTCTGGAATCGCCGCCAGTCCACCAAATTCAATGGCGTTTCTTACATCGTCCAACGAGGAGCAGAAGCAGTTTATTCTGAAGAAGGACAGGCACAAATCAAAGGATTGGTTAGTTTCTATCTAGAAAACGCCAAAATTATCCGTGAGAAACTCACAGCCGCCGGATTATCAGTTTATGGAGGCGTGAATGCACCTTACGTTTGGGTAAAAACGCCTAATGGTTTATCCAGTTGGGAATTCTTTGATAAGTTGCTGCAAACCGTAAACGTTGTAGGAACACCTGGTTCTGGGTTTGGTGCTGCGGGTGAAGGTTACTTCCGCATTTCGGCATTCAACAGCCGGGAGAATGTCGAAGAGGCGATGAAGCGGATTGCTGAGAAGTTTAAGGTGTAGAGCGATCGCTTTTGTTAAAGTCATTCTATTAATCTAAAGGTTACGGTGGGCTAGATTATCCACCGCAACCTGATAGATAATTAATTTAACTCAGCTTACTCATATTCTGGTTATGACTGCTGCTATCCCCGTTTTCAAACCTGTTAGCCAGATGCAATTAGCACCTGGTAGCACAGTGACAATTCCAGATGTTAGCTGGGAAGAATTTGAATCTATTTTACAAGAATTGGGAGAAAAAAGAACTACACGAATTGCCTACAGCCAGGGTGCTTTAGAAATTATGGCTCCTTTACCAGAACATGAAATTCCCAAAGATTTAATTTCTGATATTGTCAAAATATTGTTGAAGGCTAAAAATATCAGATACCAACCTTTTGGTTCCACTACTTTTAAACGGCAAGGTGTAGCAGGAGTTGAACCTGATGCTTGCTTTTATATTCAGAATTACCAACAGATGATTGGTCATTGTCGCTTACAACCTGATGATCCACCACCAGATTTAGCGATTGAGACTGATGTCACATCAAAAACTACTCTCGATGCTTATGAAGCCATTGGAGTCCCAGAATTATGGGTTTACGATAGCGGAAGTCTTTCTATTTATTTGCTTAAAGAGGGAAAATACATAAAATCTAACACCAGTCCTAATTTTGCAGATATAGCTATTACTCAAATTATCCCTGCTGCTGTAGAACGTAGTTGGCAAGTAGGAAGTTTCCAAGCTTTAGAAGAATTGGAAGCGATGGTTTAGTAAATGATCAAACAAGCATTGCTCATTTTGCTTAATTATGAGCAAGCTAGTGGTAATTACGTGTTAAAAGCTGTTAAGTCAATGTGCATTTAAGTTGCAACATATTTCTAAAACCTAATATATCTCTCATTTTATTATGGAAACTCAAAACTTTAATGAAGAGTATGCAAAAGCTGTACAGTTTCTAATAGATGGACGAGAAAATGATGAAGCTATATTTTTACTATCTTGTACTTTTTCATCTTGTGATTCTGCTTCCTCTTGGTTCGATATAAAACTTAAAACTCGACGACCTAATTATGATATTCTTCTTGATAAAGAACATTCTATTACTAAAGCTATTCATCGAGCTTTTGAAGCTATACTACCTCTTGAGGAATGGGAAGTTAATAAGCTGTATATAACTCCTGTAATAGAGTTATCGAATATTCCAGATATCCCAGCTGATTGGCATGATGATTTGCTGCAACTTAGCATTTTGAGTAAGTTTGGCAGAATTATTTTCTGGCTCTGAATACATAGCAAATAACTCACTAAAAGCCTCTTCCCCATTAATCTCTCCACTACTAACAAATCGTTTTACTTCAATCGAACCATCCTCAAAAAATTTCACTTCCCATCGTTCTCCAGCCACTGCCACATTCACCATAATAGTTTCATCCCGATGATGAGCTAAGGTGTAATTAATTCTCTCTTGTTTTAATTTATTTAAAAAGGTAACTAGTTTGCCAAATCCATGATTCTTCATTTGTCCGGGTTACAATTATCTATTAATTGCATCAATAAATTATTCTTGAGAATTACTTCCTCTTTCTTCACTCTCATCAGGTAAATCAATTTTTGGTTGCCCATAATTAGCCAAATTCACGCCTTCTTCTAAAAATACAGCAGAGTATTTACTCAACCCAATACGCTGTGCAGAATAAATTCCAGAATGACCTGAAAATAAATAGCTCACTACACAGCCAATAGCAATAAATACCCCCGATTCCAGACCAAATAATTCAATTCCCATTAAGGTGGATGCTAAAGGTGTATTTGCTGCACCCGCAAACACACCCACAAATCCCATTCCTGCTAAGAGTGGTGCAGGTAATGCTAAAAGTAACGACAAAGCATTACCTAAAGTAGCACCAATAAAAAACAAAGGCGTGACTTCTCCTCCTTTAAAACCTGCACCTAAAGTTAAAGTAGTCAAACCCAATTTGGCAGCAAAATCCCAAGGAGGTAGCTGAGTGTAGAAAGAATCAACGATTGTTGAGATACCAAGCCCAATGTACTTGGTTGTTCCACTCAATCCAACAATTGCTGCTATTATCGCACCACCTATTAAAGGACGCATTGGAGGATAAGATATCTTGGTTTTAAACAAATGGCTGATTTTGTGAGTTACTTTAGCAAAGAATCTTGCGACTATTCCAAAGATTACACCTGCAATAATTGCAGAAATTAGTCCCCAAATTGTGAGCGTCGGTATTAACGGAGCGTGTCGGTATGCGGTATGATGCAAACCCAATAGTAAGGTGACTTGATTCCCTACGATCGCAGCAATCAAAGAAGGAAAAAGAGCGTCGTAATGAATTTTACCAATCGCTAAAACTTCCAGACCAAATACGGTTCCAGCTAAGGGAGTACCGAAAACTGAAGCAAATCCCCCACTTATACCCGCCGTTAACAAAATTCGCCGATTAGCCCCTTTAAAATGCAGTATTTTAGTCACCTGATCTGCCAAAGAAGCACCCATTTGTAATGCTGTCCCTTCACGACCGGCTGAACCACCAAAAAAATGGGTGAGGTCTGTTCCTAGTAACACAAGAGGAGCCATACGGAAGGGAATAACCTTTTTGGGATTATGTATTTCTTCTAGTAAAAGGTTATTTCCGGCTTCTACAGTTTGACCAAATTGATGATAAATCCAACCGCTCAAGAAGCCGCCAAGGGGAAGAAAGGCGATAATCCAGCGATGCGATTCCCGCCAATTGGTTGCCCATTCCAATGATGCTAAAAGAGCCGCAGAAGCCATTCCAGCAAGAATGCCAGCTACAACGGAAATAGGCAGCCATTTCATTAGGTGGGGTAAGGCAATAAAAGGTTCAAATTGACGTAATTGTTTCATATTAATTCGTAATTCATAATGACGCTCCTGCGTCGCTCTAAGAGGATGTTTGAAAAGTCCTCATCTTGGTAGCAAAACGTTTTAGATCCCCCTAAATCCCCCTTAAAAAGGGGGACTCTGATTCCGGTTCCCCCCTTTTTAAGGCTACAGTGTACACACATCTTTTTGCTGGGTGCAAAATGTGTATTGATCCTCCTAAATCCCCCTTAAAAAGGGGGACTTTGAAAGCTTTTTGCCCCCCTTTTTAAGGGGGGTTGGGGGGATCAAAAGCCTGTGGCGAACTCTAGAAGACTTGTGTGTACACCGTAGCCTTTTTAAGGGGGGTTAGGGGGGATCAATAAGTGCCTAAAATCACAGCCAACCACTTTTCAAACAACCTCTAAGCGTTGGCGCAGCCTCTCGTAGAGAAGGCTTTACGCTGCGCTAACGTAATTCGTAATTAAATTGAGTTGGGTTCACGGTTTTCTAGCAAGATTACAGGTATTGGGCTGGCTTCTAAGACTGCTTGTGATACTGAGCCAATCAGCACTTGTTCCCAAGGTTGATGACCGCGTTTGCCCATAACGATCGCAGTGACACTAAACTCCTCGGCAATGCGAATAATCTCTTCTGGTACAGCACCTGTAACAATCAAAAACTTATATCTGATATCCGATAAAAACTGTTTGGCTTGTTCTTTTATTTGTTGGATATCTTGCTGGCTTGAGGTATTAACTACATGCAAGACGATCGCTTCCCCATTACTGCGGCGTGCTAAATCTGCGACTTTTGTTAAAACTTCTGTGGCTAAACTCGATGTATCCACTGCTGCCAGGAACAAGGTACGAGTAGCAACTGTGACTTTGGTGGGGTCAACTTCGCCTTTTGTGAGCAATTTCGGGGCAAAAGTCATAGTTGCCCAAGCTCCTAACGGTGCAGTGATTAAAATTGAGAGAGCTGCGATCGCTAAAATTATCTCACCCCCCGCAATTCCTTGGGAGAGGGGTATTGCTCCAATGGCAGCTTGGACTGTAGCTTTTGCTGAGTTTCCTGGGAGCAAAAATAATCTTTCTCGCCAATTCCAATTACTACCCAAAGTTGAGAGATACCAGCCCAGCATCCGACCTATAAGTAAACCAATTACTAGAATTAAAATGCCAGGTAACAGAATCTTCTCTAATACTTGCAGTTGAATAGTTGCCCCTAATAAGACAAACAAAAAAATCTCAGCTACTATCCATAAACTGTCAAATCCGCCCCGTAATCTTCGAGCTAGGGGAGCATCTAATTCAATTAAGAAAAACCCCATAGCCATTGCTGCTAAATAACCAGAAAAGTAAGGTAAGGCATGAGCGCTAATTACCAGGAATAAAGCTAAACTGGCAGCAATCACAGTATCTTGAACGATATTCTGAGTCCAGTTTTGTTTAATTAATAGTAGAACTAATAAACGAGCTGCTAAATAGCCAAATAATAATCCCAGCAATATTTGCATGATAATTTGGAACGGCAGCAGTTGGAGAGCAGTCAAAGTGAATCCCCCAGGTAGGGCAATCTGCTCAACACCTCCGTCACCTAAGAAACTTAGCAGTAGGCTGAAGACTAGCAATAGCAGGACATCAGATAAAGCACTACCAGTTAAAATTGCATCGGGAATTCCTTTAGTGACACCCCAGCCTAAACTTTTCAGCCTAAGCATTCCTGGGACAATTACAGCCGGAGATTCCGCGCCAATCACACAGCCCAAGAGTAACCCAGTAGGAAAGTCAAATTTAAAAATTATCATAGCGGCAAGAGCGATCGCGATCGCTTCTGTTGCTGCTGGCAAAAATCCCAAACGTAGCGCCACAGTTCCCTGTTGAGCTAGCTTTTCTCTATCTAAACCCAGTCCGGCTTTCATTAAAATAATCATTACTGCCAAAGTTCTTAACTCATCAGCAGCACCCAGCACATCTGAACTGATAACATTCTGAACTTGGGGGCCAAGAATAATCCCCACTAAAATCATGCCAATTAAAGGCGGAGCTACTAAACGACGGGCAAGTTGACCGGCAAAAAAGCCCATCATTAAAATCCACAATACACTGGCTAGCATCCCATAACTCCTTGAAGTGCGATTTGTAGACAGATACTTTCTACAGGAGAGTCAGGTAATGCATTTAGCCAAGCCCTACTCTCCCGCAGTCAGCGGAGAAAGTAGGAGCCATCAGCCTCCAGTCATGAATTTAACCTGTACTGGAAAGGCGGTTTTGGCGAGCTCCATCGCCATAAATACTATTTAATTACAACAATACCATTTTGACTTTTGTATTGCTTTTTCATACTTGTAATTTCTACCTGGATAAATAATTTATTTCTATAGATAGATGCGTTTATGATATTTATAAATAAAAAGCTTTTTGCTAAGAGAACAAGTATTAAAAACAACTATAATTAGTATTTATAAAGGTTAAGTAGGAAAACCGTACTTATCTGATAGGTTTTCTGTACCATATATCTAAGTTTAGCTGGATAAAATCAAAATGTAGCTTCATGAATGCTGTTTAAGAGAAAAATAATACAGCATTAGCAGGAGAGCGAAAATATGACAAATCAATTGAAAACGGCTGTTTTGCTAGCTGCTTTAAGTGGTCTTTTGATTGCAATTAGTTACTGGGTAATTGGCGGTTCTGGTGGCTTAATTATTGGAATTGCCTTGGCAGCAGTAACAAACCTGTTTTCTTGGTATCAATCAGATAAGATTGCCCTGGCAGCATACCGCGCCCAGCCTGTAAGTGAAGGGGAAGCACCGGGACTTTATCGGATGGTGCAAAGATTAAGCGAACGCGCTAACATTCCTATGCCTAGAGTTTACATTGTCCCAAGTCTTGGTGCTAATGCCTTCGCTACAGGACGCGATCCAGAACACGCCGCTGTTGCTGTCACCGAAGGCATTTTGAAGATATTGCCAGAGGACGAACTCGAAGGCGTTATCGCCCACGAACTCACCCACATTATTAATCGTGACACCCTCACGCAAGCTGTTGCTGCTACTGTCGCTGGTGCAATCTCATTCCTAGCGCAAATGGTGAGTTACAGCTTATGGTTTGGCGGTGGTTCACGAGATGACAACAGAGGTGCAAATCCTTTGGGAGTCTTATTAACAGTAATGCTTGCGCCATTGGCTGCGACGATTATTCAGTTAGGAATTTCGCGCACACGAGAATTTTCTGCTGATGCAGGTTCAGCTAGATTAACTGGTAATCCCCGCGCCTTAGCCAGGGCACTGCAACGGTTAGAAGCCTCAGCAAGGCAGATGCCTTTAAATGCCAATCCAGCTTATGAGCCGTTATTAATTATCAATCCTATCTCTGGGCAGTTTATGGGTAACTTGTTCTCCAGTCACCCTGCTACTGAGGAGCGAGTTGCAGCATTACTGAAACTAGAGCAACAATTGCCAATCACAACTTATTAATTATTCATTAGCCATTAGTCATTTGTGAAATTTATAATGACTACCATTATAGGGTGCAGTTTTCATCCGATACTAAGCTTTGTAATTTAAGGATGTTTTAATTATGAATGCTAACAATATCGACTCCTTTGGAACCGGAATAATTGAATCTAGCGAATCCATAGTAATTGTAGAAATTAGTCCTCAAAGCGACAAATTGGTAGAAACCGAAATGGCTGGCGGAAGTGATGAAGTGAAGCGCGAAACCAAAGCGCTGATTGAGGCATTAGAAAGACGCAGCCAAGCAGAGTCAGCAGGTACTCTCACGCGTGAAACTTATTTGAAAGCTGTGCGACAAGCACGGGAATTGATTGAAGGAAGGAAACTGATAGAACGCGATCGCTTAGAAGACTCTTGGGCGATAATTCAGGATGAAGCTGAGAGAAACTGGCATTTAATGATGAAAGACTTCGTAGACTTCAGCTTTCGCCTGCAAAAAGCAGCTAAAGCTGCTTGGGAAACCTTCAATCACCCTTATTCTCGTTAGTTAGACGAACCTCTTGCTATCTTGAACTAAACTTCAAGTCTGTCCCTCTCCGATTCGGAGAGGGACAGGTTTTGCGTAGTAAAACCAGGGAGAGGTCTTTTTATATAGATTTTCCGTCACGGATAAGATAAAGGAGTAATTACAGCTCCTCACACAAATAGCAATGACTTCAACCCTGCGGAAACTTCCTCGTCTTAATAGCCCAACCCTGCATCAGTTACCCAATGGTTTGACAATCATAGCGGAGCAGATGCCAGTTGAAGCTGTAAACCTCAACTTATGGATTAAAGTTGGTTCAGCCGTAGAATCTGATGCCATTAATGGCATGGCTCACTTTTTAGAGCACATGATTTTTAAGGGAACAGAACGACTGGCTAGCGGCGAATTTGAACGGCGAATTGAAGAACGAGGTGCTGTTACCAATGCCGCAACTAGTCAAGACTATACTCACTACTATATAACCACTGCTCCCAAAGATTTTGCCGAGCTTGCTCCACTACAAATAGATGTAGTAACAAATGCTAGTATTCCTGATGATGCTTTTGAACGTGAGCGATTAGTCGTTTTAGAAGAAATTAGGCGTTCAGAGGATAATCCTCAACGGCGGACATTTCGACGGGCGATGGAAACAGCATATACTGAGTTACCTTATCGTCGTGCGGTATTGGGGCCAGAATCGGTGATTGCTGAACTTAAACCCCAGCAGATGCGGGATTTTCATACTAGTTGGTATCAACTCCAGTCAATTACTGCTGTAGCTGTAGGTAATTTGCCTGTGGAAGAATTAATTGCAACCGTAGCTGAAGGATTTACAAAAGCCACTAGAACTCAGTACTCCCCACTCCCCACTCCCCACTCACCACTACATCCTGAGCCACCATTTACAGAAATTGTCCGTCGAGAATTCATAGATGAAAGCCTCCAGCAAGCAAGACTAGTGATGCTTTGGCGGGTTCCAGGAATGGTTCAGTTAGATTGCACCTATGGACTGGATGTTTTAGCCGGAATTTTGGGACACGGACGAACATCAAGGCTGGTGAGGGATTTACGAGAAGAACGGGGATTAGTTTCTTCAATTTCTGTGAGCAATATGAGCAATCAGCTGCAAGGGACATTTTATATTTCAGCTAAATGTGCAGTGGAAAATTTAGGAGAAGTAGAGGATGCGATCGCTCAACATATTCGCACAGTCCAAACCGAGTTAGTCACAGAATCAGAAATTGCCCGTGTGCGGCGGCGAGTAGCGAACAGATTTATTTTTGGCAACGAAACACCAAGCGATCGCTCTGGGTTGTATGGTTATTATCAGTCTTTGGTGGGAGATTTAGAACCCGCCTTTAACTACCCAGATCATATTCAGAGCCAAGATGCAATTGACTTGATGCAAGCAGCCAAAGAGTATCTTTCTCCAGATGCTTATGGTGTAGTTGTCGTCAAGCCGTAAAGTGAAGAAGGCAGGAGGCAGAAGGCAGGAGGCAGAAGGGTGGAAGTAAAGAAGAGGAATTTTCCCCCTGCTCCCTGCTCCCTGCCCCCTGCTCCCCCTACTCTCCCCAATTTAATCATGTGGACTCAAATCGATGCTCAAATTAGCCAGGTGACTGGCGAAAAATTTCAGAGTCAGCAACGGCGATCGGTTGGTGGCGGGTGCATCAACCAAGGTTATGCTATTTCCAATGGTGAGATAAGCTACTTCCTTAAGATTAACCAAGCATCACAAGTTGCGATGTTTGAGGCTGAGGCAATGGGTTTAAAGGAAATGCTAGCCACAGCTAGTATTCGCGTCCCAAATCCTATCTGCTGGGGTGTAGCTGATAATTCTAGCTACATCGTGCTGGAATGGTTAGAACTTGGAAGCGGTAACAGCAATTCGTGGGAAGAGATGGGGCGCAAGTTGGCGGCGATGCATCAAGCTAGCAGTAGCCAAGATTTTGGTTGGAAAATTAACAATACTATTGGTTCCACGCCCCAAATCAATACTTGGACAGCAGACTGGACAGAATTTTATATTAAACATCGCCTGGGTTATCAATTTCAGTTGGCAAGGCGAAAGGGAGGAAATTTCCCCTCTTCAGAAAAATTACTAGCAGCAATCCCTGAACTATTGGCGCATCAGGTGCAACCATCTCTAGTACATGGTGATTTATGGGGCGGAAATGCCGGGTGTACTAACTCAGGAGAACCCGTGATTTTTGATCCAGCAACTTATTTTGGCGATCGCGAAGTTGATATTGCCATGACAGAATTGTTTGGTGGGTTCCCCGCAGCCTTTTACAAAGGTTACAACGAAGTCTTTCCTTTAGATGCAGGCTATGAGCAGAGAAAAACGCTCTATAACCTGTATCACATTTTGAATCACTTCAATTTATTTGGCGGCGGTTATGCTTCCCAGGCAAACCGAATGATTAACCAAATTTTGCACTAACTACAACTTTGCGTACCTCTGCGCTTCCCTCCGCGCTCCTCTGCGTTTAAATTTCCCCCCTCAATTCCCCACCATTTGACTCACCATCACCCCCAAAGCCAACATACCCAAAATCGTCATTAATCCCGCCGGCATAAACTTACGTGTTTTTACCAATCGAAATGCAAAGACAACTACTAAAACAGCAGTAACTATCACTGCTAAAATTGCACCCGAGCTTTGCCCTTGGAGTTGAAAGTAACCGGCAAGCACTAGTAATAAACCGCTAATGCTACCACTGATGAGTGAAACCTTACTTTTAGCCTGAATGTAGCCAATAATGCCCCCTGCGATCGCTAATATGCCGTAGGCAAAAGCAGCAATTATACTTAAATTCATTGTTAAAACCTATGTAGACTTTGACTTTACTGCCAGTATCAGCAGACAATTTACCATAGCTATTTAGCTATATCACACAGTTAATTGATGGGTAATCAAGCGATGCCAATGGCAAGTACTTCCTCATATACAAAGGTTCAATATCTCCAGCGCCAAGCAGCCTCACTTTTACTGTACCAGTCTGTTCTCCAAGGCGAAGTGGGGATGGCGTTTTTGGAACTGTTGCAAGCCATACGTTACACTGATGCCGATGCACGGGGTTGTCTCCAAGCCTACGGCAGTTACTTCCACGCCTTGGCTGCTAAAAATGAAAACTGGGAAGACTATTTAATTACTCAACTTCTCTTGTCTAGGAATCCTTTTACAAGGCTGGCTGAAGTGCGAGAATTTAAAGATTTGCCCCCAGCTTTAGTAACAGCAGTTAAGCATGATTTACAAATATTGCAAAGTCTCTATGAATGTAGCAGCGCTTCTTTAAGTGAGTGGATACAAGGCGCAGCTCATATGCCGATTTCACCAGTAGTGTGGTATAAAGAGCAAGAATTGGTAGGAGGAGAGACATTCGCTACGCATCTACAACAGTTAGACAATTGGGGTGATGCTGTAGAAGAATTAGCAGCTTATTATCGGCAATGTGGCTCTGGTTTATTTGCAGAATATCGCGCTTTACGCTGGCAATCTGGGCAGTTTATCGGTATTCGGTATTCTGATCCAATTAAGCTGAGTGCGCTTGTAGGTTATGAGTCTCAAAAAGATGCTTTGCTAAAAAATACAGAGTTTTTATTATCAGGAGAGATGGCACTACATGTATTACTTTACGGGAGCCGGGGTTCTGGCAAATCTTCCTTAGTAAAATCTTTGTTAAATGAATATAGTAATCGCAGCCTCCGCTTGTTGGAAGTGGCAAAATCTGATTTAAAAGACTTACCAGAAATTGTGGAACATTTACGGGGAGTGTCACAAAAATTCATCATCTTTGTCGATGATCTTTCCTTTGAAGAAGATGATGATGCCTTTAAAGCGCTTAAGGTAGTTTTAGAAGGTAATTTAACCGCGCGGCCGCAAAATGTAGTTGTGTATGCTACCTCTAATCGCCGCCACCTGATTCGGGAGTTTTTTGTGGATAGACCTACCCCCAAGGATAACGAGGAAATTCATGCCTGGGATACGATGCAGGAGAAGCTTTCATTTAGCGATCGCTTTGGTTTAACCTTGACTTTTGAACCAGCCGATCAAAAAACTTATTTGAAGATTGTACAGCATCTAGCGACACAAGCTGAAATTAATATTACCCAAGAAGATTTAGAATTTCAAGCATTACAATGGGCAACTCGCCACAATGGTCGTTCTGGACGCACAGCACGGCAATTTGTTGATTTTTTAAAAGCAGACTTAAGACTTTTTCATGCCAATACCGATACATCTAACATTTGAGATTAAAATTAATTTATTGATAATTACAGTTTTTATTAGTTACATAACAATATTATGCACCAGTAACTAAAACTAGATATTTCAGGACTACTATGATACAAATTTTGGAAAAATGCCTTATTTAGCCAAACGGAACAACCTGTGTATTCTAATTACAAATTACCAATTACGTAGCTTGCTTCTCGTCGGTGGCGAGTATTACGGATTAGAATGATTACTTATTCTGATAACTTAACTACGCTAAAAACCAGCAATATGCAATCAGTAACGATCAGCAATCGATTTATCTTAGGCATAGTTGCCTTTAGTGTGAGTTTTGGCCTTAGCCTTGTTCCAAACTGGGATTTTAATAAAGCCTTTCTCACAGGTTTAATTACTGCCGTTACTATCTATGCAGCAGCATTATTCGTAGATAAGCGACGCAGAAATTATGAAGTGTTTGTTTTAGGTTCTCTCCGCAAACGAATTAAAGAAATGGAGGGTTTGAAGGCTCGTGTCGTCAGAGAAATTAATCAAATCGAAGAACATCATAATTTATTATATGCAGAGTCACAACAACTGCAAAACCAAGTAACAGAAAGCCGTAACCAAAGGGATAGTATACATCGAGAGTTAAGAACATTTGCGGGGCAAAAAAAGCAGTTAGAAACCGAAATTAATACCCTGCAAACTGAAATTAATAATTTGCAAAAAACTCAAACAGAATTGAACAATGCTTTTTCTGTTCTGACAGCAGAGAAACGTCGTTTAGAGTCTAATTGTAATGTATCTCGTAGTGAAATTACCAATTTGCAAAATAAAATTTCCGAACTCCAGCAGGAGAAACAAGAAATTGAAAGCAATTTAACTCTTTTAGGCAGGCTAAAACCCCAATTAGAAGAAAAACTATACGAACTGCGGATTGCAATTCAAGAACTAGAAGTTGAGACAACCCAAAAAAATCAATTGCTGGTAGCGACAAAAACCGAAAGAGAAAATATCCAAGCTATCCTGAATTCTTCACAAACTCAACTTGCAGAACAAAAAGCCGAATTACAGCAGTTGCAAAGCCAAGTTTCATTATTGCAAGAAGAACGTGATTCATTGCAAAATCAAGTATGGGAACTACTCCAACAAATAGAAACATTCAATCCCGAACCTTTGGCTGATAATTCCAATGAAGATGATACTGAATTGTTTCCCTTTTCTGAAATAATAGAAACTACAACAGTCATAGACAGTTCGGAAATTAATATATCAGAGAATCTACCTAAAGAATGGGCTAATTTTTTAGAAAATCTCCCAGAATACGAACTACAAGTATTAAAAACTATAGTCGAACAAGAGAATCCCAAGGCTGCTATTAAAAAAATTGCCGAAGCAAACATTACTATGCCAAATCTTTTAATCGATTCTATAAATGAACGAGCAAATGATACTATTGGTGAATTAATAATTAATACAGATTCGGAAAGCCTAGAAGTTTACCCTGAGCATATTACCCATGTCCAAAAAATGATTGCAATGCATGAAAGGCTCATAGCTAGACATACTTCTTCAAATTAAATTATTATTGCCGTCGTAAGATTAGTAGTAAGGTGAATATATCCTTACCTATTTACTGCGTGCTTCTGCGTTTAGAATAAAGTGAAGTTTAATACATGGCAAAGCTCAAAATCTCGAAAAAAATCTCTACTGCTTTAATCAATTCCCTTGGTGCAGGGGTAGTCCCAAGAGTGGGAGTTGAATATATAGCAGTAGGTCGAGAAAAAGAACTCAAAAGCCTATTACAAAATCTCGATGATATTGCAGAAGGTGTAGCAGCATTTCGCTTCATAATTGGTAACTACGGTTCTGGCAAAAGTTTTTTATTGCAACTAATTCGTAACCGTGCTATGGAGCAAGGTTTTGTAGTAGCTGATGCTGATTTATCCCCTGAACGCCGATTAGCTGGAAGCAGCAATGAAGGTGTAGCTACCTATCGAGAATTAATGAGTCACCTAGCTACAAAAACTCGTCCTGATGGTGGTGCTTTAGTCTCGATTTTAGAAGGATGGATTAATAAAATTCAACAAGAAGTTGTTAAAGAAACTGAAATGCGTCCGAATGATGATGGTTTTGATGATAAAGTTGAATCGAAAATTAGGGAAGTAGTTCAGTATATTGAAGGCTTAGTTCACGGTTTTGATTTTGGTAGCGTGATTATCGCTTATTGGCGTGGCTACCGAATGGATGATGATAATTTAAAAAATGCGGCGATGCGCTGGTTGCGGGGAGAATTTACGACTAAAGTTGAGGCGAAAGCAGCTTTAGGGGTGCGCGTGATTATTGATGATGATACTTGGTACGACTATATAAAACTGTTTGCGAAGTTTGTTGCTGAGATTGGCTATAAAGGACTGTTAATTTTAGTTGATGAAGCCGTACATTTATATCAAATATCTACTACAGTTACGCGGGAAAAAAATTATAATCGGCTCCTCGCCATGTTTAACGATACCATGCAGTGCAAAGCAGAACATCTTGGTATTGTTGTTGGTGGAACAACTAAATTTTTAGAAGACCCCAAACGAGGACTTTTTGCAGACCAAGCTTGGCAAAGACGCACAAAAGAAAGCCGTTTTGCTGCCCAAGCTAATGTTCAGGAACATTTAGGCCCAGTAATTAGGCTCAATCCGTTGAGTGAAGCAGAAATATTGACGCTTCTGCAACGTTTAGCTGAGATTCATGCACTCAATTTTGGGTATGAACAGACTTTGACAAATCGTGAGTTGAAAGAGTTTGTGCAAGAAATTATTAATCGCTTGGGTGCAGAAGCATTACTTACACCAGGGGAAATTGTGCGAGATTTTATGAGTGTGCTGAATATTCTTCACCAAAATCCAGGAATTGCGTTTGGTGAATTAATTCATGGCTCTAAATTTAAACCTACTGCGATGAGTAAGGATGCAGATGAGGATGAGGATGGCGTAGCAGAATTTAGTTTGTAGTTTACTCTCTAATAATTGGTAAGCCTAGCCAATCGCTGAGTTCATGAGCTAGCCAATCAAGTTCTGGGGTAGTAATATTAAAAGCACGCCCGAAATCTGTGAAGATTTCAGACTTATTTCTCCCACTCCAAATGATTAAGTAAGGTTGATTAAACATATTTTTAGTTTTTTCTATTCTATTAATATGTGTTTTTAATGATGATAAATCATTTTTGAAGTTAATACCAAAACAATAATAATTTGATAAAAATTTATGCGAATCAATAAAAATATTCCGTTCGCCAAATAAGCACAGAATAGAGCGCAAGAATGAAGTAATAAAACAATCGAAAATTATTCCTAATCCAACGGAAAATATTCCATTTAAAGCTTTCCCATTCATGATATCTAAAGACGTAGAACATAACATTAAATATAGAAAACTAGTAAATAAATTCATTGCAAATGTCAATGAAGATAAACCTACACCCGGAATGATAATTTGTAAAATATCATCATTTTTTTTTACGACAACTTTATTACCAAAAGGTTTGCCCACTCTTAAATTAGGCACTCTTCCCTGAGTTTGAGTTGCATTTCCAGGTTGTTTTAAAGCTTGTAAAGCGTCTTCAGCAGAAGTCAAACGTTGACTCGCAATAGGTTCTGTCATCCTCCTCAACCAACTACTGAAAGTAGGATTAATATTGGCTACTGGTTCAAATTCAAGCCGCAAGTCAGTTAGTGGTAAATCGGCTGGATGCTGACCTGTCACTAAATAAATTAAAGTTGCTCCCAAACTGTAAAGGTCAGAAGCAGGAATAGCTTTACCATTAAATTGTTCTGGTGGTACATAGCCGTAAGTTCCCATTACTATAATTGTGCTGCTTCTTCTGGCGATGGTTTGCACTGAACCAAAATCTACTAAGTAGACTTCACCCACACTATTACCAGAGCGATTTGTTAATAGAATATTACTTGGTTTGATATCACGATGAATTACGGGCGGTTGACGGCCATGCAAATATTTGAGAATTTCTAGAATAGCTTTTGCTAGTTCCTTAACTTCTTCTTCACTGAAACTACGCCCAGCTTTTAGTTGTGCTTCTAGAGATTGGGCTGGAATATAACTTTGTACGAGTGCAAATCCTTTGCTGTTGGGTGAATCTAGCTCGAAGTAGTCAAGGTAGCGGGGAATGGCTGGGTGAGAGAGTGCTTTGAGAGTTTCAGCTTCTCGCTCAAACAGTTTGAGGTCGTTCCATTCAAACTCATTACCAAAGGATAGTATTTTGACCACTACTAATTCTTGAGTTTGTAAATCACAAGCTAGCAGCGATCGCCGTCCGGCTTTTTTGCCTAGTTCCTGTTGCACTTGATACCGTTCCAACAGTATTTCTTGGTTAGAATCTGGCAATTCTTGACTTGTCATTTGCTCGTGACTCCAAAGCTTTGTCGCTTTTATAGCTTTCCTGGATCTGTTCTGTTACTTATTCGGTTGGGCAATACGCGCTTCAATATCTTCCAATGTTTGTAACAATAGACTCCTTGCCTGCAATTGCCAACCCCATTTCTGAATTCTAAAAGCTAATACAGTTCCAACTATAGCCGCTAATAAACAGATGGGTTGATTTAAAGAAATTCCGAATAACAAACCCAATCCAGCAATTCCCCAAAATGGTAAAGCTGCTGCTTGTCTTTGTTCTTCCACAATTTGACTAATCATATTAGAAGATTGCTTAATGGGAAGTAATACCTCTTTGACTTGTCGCTGTTCGGCTGCGGATACGGATAAACCGATTTTACGCCGTAGTTTTTCAATTTTGCGGGCATCAGTGCTGTACTCAGTTAGCTCATCTTCTGCCATTTTCAGCAGTCGTTCTAGTTGTGCCATTGTGCATTGCATCCGGTATTACAATACAGCCATTATCCCGAATAATTGTTATTTATAGACTATAGTTTGGTATTTAATTGCACAATCCAAAATCACGCGACTAGCTGTAATATCTAAAATTGAATATGGGAAAAATATACTACCGATTACGCACTGACAAACTGAGTATAAATTTAAAAGGTAATTATGGCTACAGTATCTAAAAGCACTTTATCTCCATCTTCTCAAGAGCGATCGCTCATTTTGTGGTTTGATGAAGTTGGCATTGCTGATATCCCCGTAGTTGGTGGTAAAAATGCCTCACTAGGGGAAATGATTCAACAACTAACGCCCAAAGGGATTAACGTTCCTACAGGCTTTGCTACTACTGCTTATGCTTATCGTTATTTCATCAAATCAGCAGGGTTAGAACCAAAGCTACGCAAACTCTTTGCTGACTTGGATGTTGAGGATGTCAAAAATTTACGAGAACGAGGAAAAAAGGCGCGATCGCTATTAATCCACACCCCATTTCCTGTAGAATTGCGAGAGGCGATCGCTAAAGCTTACCAAAGTCTTTGTGAACGATACAACGCAGAGACAGATGTTGCAGTCCGTTCTAGCGCCACCGCCGAAGACCTTCCAGATGCTAGTTTTGCTGGACAACAGGAAACTTACCTCAATGTTGTCGGCGCTGAAGGAGTTTTAGCAGCTTGTCATAAATGCTTTGCTTCCATATTTACCGATCGCGCCATTTCTTATCGCCACACCAAAGGATTTGACCACTTTAGCATTGCTCTAGCTGTGGGTGTGCAAAAAATGGTGCGTTCTGACTTAGCAACCTCTGGGGTGATGTTCTCCATTGATACAGAAACCGGATTTAAGGATGCGGCATTAATTACAGCCGCCTACGGTTTAGGTGAAAACGTTGTTCAGGGGTCTGTAAATCCTGATGAATATTATGTTTTTAAACCAACTTTAAAAGCTGGTTTCCGCCCAATTATCGATAAAAAATTGGGTAGTAAAGAATTGAAAATGATTTATGATGACGGTTCAAAATTTACGAAAAATGTGTCTGTTTCACCTAGCGAAAGAGGCAAATTTGCCCTGAGTGATGAAGAAATTTTACAACTAGGAACTTGGGCGTGTTTAATTGAAGATCATTATTCTCAAGTTCACGGTATTTTCACTCCAATGGATATCGAGTGGGCAAAAGATGGAATTACTAACCAACTTTTTATTGTCCAAGCGCGTCCCGAAACTGTTCAGTCGCAAAAGACGGGAAATGTATTGCGGAGTTATCGGTTGATATTAGGGAATAAAGAATGGAGAGGGAATGGGGAAAAATCTTCCCAATCCCCAATTCCCCTTGTCATAGGACGCGCAATTGGGGAAGCTATTAGTCAAGGAAAAGCACGCCTGATTTTAGATGTTCAGAAACTCGAACAGTTTCAACCTGGGGAAGTTTTAGTAACAGAGAGAACTGACCCCGATTGGGAACCAATTATGAAACGCGCCAGTGCAATTGTTACCAATTCTGGCGGCCGCACGTGTCATGCAGCAATCATTGCGCGAGAATTGGGTGTACCTGCGATCGTGGGATGCGGCAATGCTACAGAAATTTTAAAACCTGGTCAAGAGGTAACAATTTCTTGCGCTGAAGGAGAAGAAGGAAAAGTTTATGCAGGCTTATTACCTTTTGAAGTTAAAGAAGTTCCTTTAGAAAACTTACCCCGCACCCGCACTCAAATTTTAATGAATGTGGGTAATCCTCAAGAAGCATTGAGTTTATCGGCAATTCCCAACGATGGCGTAGGTTTAGCGCGGACAGAATTTATCATCGCTAACCAAATTCAAATTCATCCAATGGCGTTGATTCACTATGACTTGTTAAAAGATGAATTTGCCAAAGCTAAAATTGCTGAAATTACCGCACTGTACGACGATAAATCCCAGTATTTTGTAGATAGATTAGCCCAAGGCATCGGTAGAATTGCGGCGGCATTTTATCCTAAACCAGTAATTGTCCGAATGTCAGATTTCAAAAGTAATGAATATGCCAATTTGTTAGGTGGACGACAGTTTGAACCCCATGAAGAAAACCCAATGCTGGGTTGGCGGGGGGCGGCGCGTTACTACGATGAAGGCTACAGAGAAGCTTTTGCCCTAGAGTGTCATGCCATCAACCGAGTACGGGAAGAAATGGGTTTGACGAATGTTATCCCGATGATTCCCTTTTGTCGTACTCCCGATGAAGGGCGGTTGGTTTTGGCAGAGATGGCAAAAAATGGTTTAAAGCAGAGTGTTAACGGCTTGCAGGTTTATGTGATGTGCGAGTTGCCCAGTAACGTTATTCTGGCTGAGGAATTTGCTGAGGTATTTGATGGTTTCTCGATTGGTTCTAATGATTTAACTCAACTGACATTGGGGATAGACAGGGATTCGGCGTTGGTAGCCAGATTGTTTGATGAACGCAGTCCAGCTGTGAAACGAATGGTAAAAATGGTCATAGAAACAGCGAAAAAATGCGATCGCAAAATCGGCATTTGTGGACAAGCACCCAGCGACTATCCAGAATTTGCCCAGTTTTTGGTTGAACAGGGAATTGACTCAATTAGTCTAAATCCAGATTCAGTTTTGAAGACGATGCTGGAAGTGGCAAAAGTCGAGAGTAGTAATTCGTAATTCGTAATTCGTAATTCGTAATTCGTAATTCGAGTAATTTATGCCAGCTAAAGACCGTTACCACGAAAACTTGAAGAATGCCCAGAGCCATTGCCAGAACTCTCTCCAACTGCAACGCGTCGCGTTCACGGCTGTCTAATTCACATTGATATTATTGATGGCAAAATTTGGATTCAACGTGATGGCACTGAAGAGGGGATAGCAACGGAATTAGTTAGGGCTGGTGTGCCGAAGGATCGAATTGTATTGGGATTTCGGTCTGAAGAACTACGGAAAAATTCAGAATTTGCGTAGTTTACCGCCGCAGGCATCGCATAACCAAGGGTAATTAAACTTCTGGATAACTGCCCATAGCATAGCGATCGCCATTTTTTGTTTGTCTAATTGTTTACAAAACTTTTGACTGCTCAACCATAAGTATCTTAGTATTTTGCAGAATGGCAATTTAGTTTAGCCAAAAGCAAGATGACAAATCTTTGGGAAACCGAACGCTTGATTATTCGCAGTTGGATACCCGAACGCGATGCCGAGCAAGCCTTTGTAATTTATAATGACCCTGAAGTTACGCACTTTCTTGGTAAAGCTTCTCTGGTAACAAGTGTTGAGTCACAGCGTCAGCGTTTGATTGACAATATCGAGCGTTCGCACCGACGCAACAATTGTACTGGATATTGGGCAATTGTCGAAAAGCAAACTACGACAATTGTAGGAACTATCATTCTCAAACAATTACCCGACAAAGATGGTTTACCCACTCAAGATTATGAGGTAGGCTGGCACTTGAGGCGAGCTTCTTGGGGTAAAGGGTATGCAACAGAAGCAGGACGAGTTATGCTCAACTACGGATTTAGTGTGCTGAACTTGCCAGTAATTTATGCCGTAGTGAAGCCAGAAAATCATGCTTCAATCCGTGTAACAGAACGATTGGGTATGAAGCCAATAGGGCGGACAAACAAGTATTACGGTATTGAACTACTCTTGTTCCAACTAGATGCACCTGAAGAGTGGAGGGAGAACAGGGGAGCAGTTCTTGAGCAGAGGGTAGGGGGGCAAAAGAGTGGAGTTCAAAGACTCATCGGCGAGTATTAAAGACTCATTCACGAGTATCAAAGACTCATCCGCGAGTATCAAAGATTCATTCACGAGTATCAAAGACTCATCCGCGAGTATCAAAGACTCATCCGCGAGTATCAAAGACTCATTCACGAGTATCAAAGACTCATCCGCGAGTATCAAAGACTCATCCGCGAGTATCAATGCCCAATGCCCAATGCCCAATGACTAATGACTAATGACTAATGACTAAAAAATGGTTCAGAATTGGGATGGTAAGTGTGTTTCTTCTCTCACTTGCCTTACGGTTTTGGGGACTGGAGCGATTCAACACTCTGGTATTTGATGAAGTTTACTTTGCCAAATTTGGTAATAATTATCTCACGCATACGCCATTTTTTAATGCTCATCCGCCGCTAAGTCAATATATGATAGGCATCGGCATTTGGATTGGCAGTCATATTCCTTTTTGGCACGATACGGTAAATGGACTGACAGGATCATTGCGATCGCCTTGGACTTATCGGTGGTTTAATGCTCTCACTGGCTCATTTATTCCTTTAGTTGTGGCTGCGATCGCTTATCAATTGAGTTATCGCCGTAGCTTTGCAATACTTGCAGGTTTGTTTACAGCTTGTGATGGCATTTTTCTAGTTGAGTCTCGCTATGCTTTAAGTAATATTTATATCGTCATCTTTGGTTTATTAGGACACTGGTTTTTATTATTGGCATTAGATAACCAAAATCGGCGACGTTCTTTTTGGTTAGTCTTTGCTGGCATTGCTTTTGGTGCGTCAGTCGGTACTAAGTGGAACGGTTTATGGTTCCTCTCAGGTGCTTATCTCATTTGGATAGCAGCTTGGGTAATCCATTTGATACACTCTTTTTCTAACTCCAAACTCTTTTTTACATCTTCTTCATTGAAAGAGGCAGGAGTTAGTACTTATTCTCCCCTATCCCCCTCATCCCCCACCCTGCGGGAAGCTAAAGCTACATCTTTCTCATCTGAGACACCACTACAAAACCTAACTCAGCTAAATATTTTTCAGATGCTGTTTTATCTAGGAATTATCCCAGCCTTGATTTACAGCATTATCTGGATTCCTCACCTTCAACTAGATAAAACTTATGGATTTATTACAGTACATCAACAAATTTTGAAGTTTCACTTACAGCTAGGTGGCAATAATCCTAACGTGCATCCTTACTGCGCTGCCTGGTACAAATGGCCGTTGATGACTCGGCCAATGGCATATTATTATCAAACGGCTAAAAGTATTACTGAACCGTTACCTGTGATGGGCCCGCCTTTGCCTGCTGGTGCTGGACAAGTTATTTATGATGTCCATGCAATGGGCAATCCATTTTTGTGGTGGTTTGGTGTTGCTGCCATGTTGTTTTTATTAGGGATGCTGGTGTCACAAGCCGTAATTCATTGGGTGAAAGAAAAGCGTTTTTCTGTGCCTGCAACTTTGAGTGTTGATACTTGGATTGCCTTGTATTTAGTTATAAATTACGCTGCTAATTTATTACCTTGGGTGAAAGTGACGAGGTGCGTTTTTATCTACCACTATATGTGTGCAGTGGTGTTTGTATTTTTAGCGATCGCTTGGTTTGTTGATCAGTGTCTTCGCAGTTATTATCAACAACTCCGGGCGCTAGGTGTCACCATTACTTTTATCATTCTGGCTGCTTTTATTTTCTGGATGCCCGTATATTTGGGTTTGCCCCTTTCCCCTAACGGTTACAAGCTGCGAATGTGGTTCAACTCTTGGATTTGATTCAAGAAGAATTCAGGAGTCTGAATTCAGTTTTTGTTTTCTGGCTGACAGGCAATATTTAACGACAACCAAATCTCGATAACTAACAAAGTTTAGTAACAAAAAGAGATAAAAAGCTAATGTGTTTGCATTTGTTTCTTCTGCCTCTATCATGCGATCTCTACAAAACCAAATCAAACTTGGCGTTTGTGGCGCTACATGATTGCCCTATTACTACTCCTCATTTGCAACTTCTTGTTTGACAAATAAAGCTCGATAAACAGGCTCACCCTTTTTTTGCGTACCTATTTCCCGTTCTGTGGCGACTGGTAGCGGGTTTTCAGCCAACCATTCTTCTGTACCAACTTTCTGATAAGCTGGGTGAGCAGCAAAGCGATCGCGCATTTCCACCGCGACAAATTCCATATCTGATTGCAGAAATACAACTCCCCCAACCGCAAGATAATTGGCTAATTCTGCCACTAGTTCTGGTTGCACTACACGGCGTTTAGCATGGCGGGTTTTAAACCAAGGATCGGGGAATTGAATTGTAACGCGTTGTAAACTTCCTGGCGGGAGGGAAGATAAAAGCGATCGCAGTGAGTTATTCACATTGCAAAACAAGTAGTGCAGGTTTGTGAAACCTAACTCAGAACGTAACTTATTCGCCTCCACCACTAGCGGTTCCCGAATTTCTAAGCCGAGAAAATTCCAGTTTGGTTCTATTTTGGTCATATTCAGCAAAAACTGTCCTTTAGCGCAGCCAATATCTAAATGTAGCGGTTGATTTGGCTTTGCATAAATTTTTTCCCAATCAAGTGGACTTGCTGGTGTTTGATACTTTTTACCAAGTGGATTAACATGCTGGCGGACTCGGACTGCTGCCAAAATTTTCTCTCCTTTACGTGAAAATGCCCTGTTAATTCTGATACCAATTTATGCGAATGTTGCTTTAATTACATATTGGAAGGCTTTATCCACTTCTGCTCTTTGTCTAAGTAGAAATGATCAACTATAGTTTAATTTTTCAGACCTTATTTAGTGACAAGTCTAATAAATAACGGTTATAAAAGTAAGAGCTTATAAAGCCAATTTAGATTGTTGCCTTAAATTTACCCCGTCATCTTTCAATTTAAGTAATTTTGCACTAGTCAACCTTTTAGTTCACTGCTCTTATTAATTAGGTATATCTGATAAATTGTAAATTATTATACTGTTTTTTTACTAGATATTTGGGTTAGCTTTCCAGGCAAAGAATAGGCAATATATGCTAGAATTGTATCAAATTATGGCAGTTATTCAAGAGAAATTTAGAATAATTTTGCGCTTTGTTGAGTAAACAAGCTAAAATCTACGATTTTTGGAGATTTTTAGGTTATGACAACCTCACAGGAGAGGATTATCCCGATAGACTTGCGAACCGAAATGTCGCAGTCTTATCTGGAATACGCCATGAGCGTGATAGTGGGTCGGGCGTTGCCAGATGCCAGGGATGGTCTAAAACCTGTGCATCGTCGCATTCTCTACGCAATGCACGAGCTAGGTCTGCTCCACGATCGCCCTTTTAAGAAATGCGCCCGTGTAGTGGGGGAAGTCTTGGGTAAATATCACCCCCACGGCGATACGGCAGTATATGATGCCTTGGTGCGGATGGCGCAGGATTTTTCCATGCGATCGCCCCTAGTTAACGGACATGGTAACTTCGGTTCGGTAGACAACGATCCGCCAGCCGCCATGCGGTACACAGAATGCCGCTTACAAGCTTTAACTAGCGCTGGTTTACTGCACGACATCGAGTATGAAACCGTAGATTTCGCCGATAACTTCGACGGTTCCCAGCAAGAACCGACAGTGCTACCGGCGCGGATTCCCCAATTGTTGCTCAACGGTTCCTCTGGGATTGCCGTGGGTATGGCAACCAACATTCCGCCGCACAATTTGGGCGAATTGATTGATGCTTTAGTGGCTGTAATCCACAATCCAGAAATCACCGATCTCGAATTAATGCAGTATGTCCACGGCCCAGACTTTCCGACTGGGGCGCAAATTTTGGGAACATCTGCCATTCGTGAAGCTTACACTACCGGGCGTGGTTCTATTACCATGCGTGGTGTAGCTAACATTGAAACCGTTGAACAACGGGGACGCCCAGATAGAGAAGCAATTATCATCACCGAATTGCCCTATCAAACCAACAAAGCGGCGCTGATTGAAAAAATCGCCGAAATGGTGAACGAAAAGCGTTTAGAGGGCATCGCAGATATCCGGGATGAAAGCGATCGCGACGGGATGCGAGTTGTCATCGAACTCAAGCGTGATGCTTATCCCCGCGTCGTTCTAAATAACCTCTACAAGCAAACGCCACTGCAAGCCAACTTCGGCGCAAATATGCTGGCGTTGGTAAATAGTGAACCCCAAGTACTCACCCTCAAGCAGTTCCTAACCGTCTTCCTGGATTTCCGCATCGAATCCATTGCCAGACGTACCCGTTACGAACTGCGGAAAGCCGAGGAACGCGACCATCTCCTGCAAGGACTATTAATTGCCCTATCCCAGTTAGATCCAATTATTGTCTTGATTCGCCATGCTCCCGATGCACCCACAGCTAAAGGCGAATTAATCACAACTTACGGACTCTCTGAAGTGCAAGCAGATGCAATTTTGCAAATGCAATTGCGGCGGTTGACTGCCTTAGAAGCAGACAAAATTCGTTTGGAACACGAGGAATTACAAGCGAAAATCACCGATTTGCAAGATATTTTGGCACGCCGGGAGAGAGTGCTAGAAATTATTGAAACCGAAGTCGCGCAACTAAAAACTAACTTTGCCACACCTCGCCGCACGGTGATTTTACCAGGGGAAGGCGAATTAGATGACCGTGACCTAATTGCCAATGAAAAAGCAATAATTCTGGTTACAGAGCAAGGCTACATCAAACGGATGCCAGTTAACACCTTTGAAGCGCAAAGCCGTGCGACCAGAGGTAAAGCCGCAGCCAAGGTGAAAGATGATGATACCATTGAGCATTTCTTAACTTGCTGTGATCACGACAGTATTTTATTCTTTAGTGAGCGTGGTGTTGTTTATTGCCTGAGAGCTTATCAAATTCCAGCGAGTTCGCGTACCAGCCGAGGGACACCGATTGTCCAGATGCTACCGATTCCCAAAGAGGAAAAAATCACCTCGATTGTACCAGTTGACGAGTTTAGCAGTGAAGAATATCTGGTTATGCTCACCAAGGGCGGCAATATCAAAAAAACCGAATTGGCAGCGTTTAGTCACATTCGCGCCAATGGTTTGATTGCCATTTCCTTAGAAGAAGGCGACCAACTGCGCTGGGTGCGACGCGCCAGAGTAGAGGACAGTGTAATCATTGGTTCTCGGAACGGGATGGCGATTAACTTCCGGTGCAATCACGAACAACTGCGTCCTTTAAGTAGGGCGACTCGTGGGGTGAAAGCCATGAAACTCAAAAATAAAGATGAACTGGTGGGTATGGATATCCTCCCCGCAGCAATTCTTGAAACTTTGGATATAGTTACAGAAGCCGAAACAGAAGATATCGAAACAATTGAAGCAATTGAAACAGAAGATATCGAAATTACCGAAACTAATGAAGAGTCCGCAGAAGTGCCTAGCAGTGGCATTGTTGGCCCTTGGGTGTTGGTAATTACAATGGGAGGATATGGTAAGCGCGTACCAGTTGCCCAGTTCCGCCTGCAAAACCGTGCTGGTCAGGGTTTAATGGCAACCAAGTTCAAAAACCGCAAAACCAAAGACAAGTTGGCAACCCTACGCATTGTCAACAATGATGATGATGAAATCATGATGGTAACAAATCGCGGTATTATCATCCGTCAAGCGGTCAATGCGATTTCTATCCAATCGCGATCGGCAACTGGAGTCAGAGTGCAGCGTTTAGACGAAGATGATGCTATTACCGGAGTGGCAATAGTTCCACCTGATGCTGCCGATGCAGAAGAAGCAGAGTAAAAAGCAGGAGGAGCAGGGGAAGCAAGGGGAGAGGTTTATCTCTTTACTCCCTTGCTTAATTGCCTTAGCTAGCGGCATTTTAATGGGGCTGACCGTCGCCCCTGTCGGTGCATGGTTTCTGGCTTGGATTGCCCTAGTCCCCTTATGGGTGCTAGTTGTAACTTCAGCTAAAGGCAAAAACCAATCCCCCCCTGCTCTCTTCTGGGGTATCGGTTATCACGGTGTCGCCCTATCTTGGATTACCGGAATTCATCCGATGACATGGTTGGGCGTTCCTTGGTTGCCAAGTTTGTTAATCACCCTTTTTTGTTGGGGATTTATCAGTGTCTTTGGAGGGGTATTTGTTGCTATTTGGGCGGCTGTGATGGTTCGCCTGAACGGACAAAAACCGTGGCTACGTATATTGATTGGTACAGCCGTCTGGTGCGGATTAGAGAGTCTGTGGAGTGCGGGGCCTTTGTGGTGGAGTTCCCTTGCTTACACTCAAAGTCCACACAATCTCGTAATTCTACATCTGGGGCAACTCTCTGGGCCTAATACTGTGACAGCAGCGATCGCTGCTGTTAATGGTTTAATTGCGGAAGGATGGATGAACCGCCAAGATGCCAAGTACGCCAAGATTTCCTCTGCGTTCTCTGCGCCTTGGCGGTTCGTTAATAAATACTGGGTTATCGCCACAGGATTATTAATTACCTTACACCTCATCGGTTTTATCTTATATAGCCGTCCCATCGCCCAATTACCAGAAGCAGCCTTGAAAGTGGGGATTGTTCAGGGTAATATCCCAAACCGACTTTTACGAAGTTCCGAAGGGTTTCGTCGCGCCCAAGAAAACTATACCAATGGATATCTAACTTTAGCCGACCAAGGTGTAGATGCAGTCCTCACTCCAGAAGGAGCCTTACCTATTTTCCAGCGTAACTTGATGCAAACTACCCTAGTCTCAGCAGTGAAGGAAAAAGGTATAGTTGCTTGGATTGGGGCTTTTGGCGAACGGGGAGACAGTTATACAATTAGCTTGTTTACTTTCAACAGTAAGGGTGAAATCGTCAGCCGTTACGATAAGTCCAAACTAGTACCCTTGGGAGAATATATTCCCTTTGAAGAAATTTTAGGTGGGATAGTTCAACGCTTGTCGCCACTGGAGGCACACCAAGTTGCCGGTTTAGCAAATCAGATATTTGACACTCCTTTTGGTCGGGCGATCGCTAGTATATGTTATGAATCTGCTTTTCCTGAGCAATTTCGCCGTCAAGCTGCTGCGGGTGGCCAATTTATTGTCAGTTCTTCTAACGATGCCCATTACACTGCATCGATGCCATTCCAGCACCATGCACAGGATATCATGCGGGCAATTGAAACTGATAGATGGTCAGCACGAGCAACTAATACAGGATATTCAGGCTTTATAGATCCTCACGGCAGAACCTTGTGGATATCTGGATATAATACTTACGAAACTCATGCTGAAACAATTTATCGGCGACAAACGCAGACTTTATATGTGCGGTGGGGTGATTGGTTAACACCGTTGTTATTGATATCCTCTGGAGGAGCTTGGCTGTTAATTCAACTTGGGCATACAAAGAAAATAAGTGATTAATGATTAACTGCTAAATTACCCATAATAAAAGAACCTTACTTCTAAATATTTAGTATGGATGCTTCTCGTGATAAGCAAATCATTTTAGATGCACGCGATCGCTACTGATAAATTGATATCAATTTTATTTTAAACTCTTACCAATCATGGTAAGAGTTATTTTATAACAGTAAGCCGTCGCAATGCTTCTCTAACCCCAATTAAGCAAATCTCTCCAACAGGCTAATTGTTGGCTGTAATGACTGAGCTTGAGAAAATAGCATACTTTGCTCACCAAAAGCAGTCCAATTTTGGTCAGATAAACGCTCAGAGGCAACAATAATTTGGTCTGGCTCCTTGAGTGCATCACAAGACCAATAAAGAGTAGGAGCTTGTGTGCGGTAAGCGTAGCGAATTGCTGCAATTGCTTGACCATCGGTGACAATTATATTGGCACTAAAGCTGGTGTCGTATTTTGATGCCAACTCAGTCAATTTTTGAACTGTGGCACGTAAGGCTGAGAACACAGTGCTGTCTGGAGATGACTGCCACATTTCCACTAGCAAAGCGAAGATATGTTCAGAGTCAGTCATGCCTTTAATCAGGCGGTATGTGGAATCAGAGAGGCTGTCACGGATTGGTCTGTACAGAGTCTGTTGAAAGTTTGAGATTTCGCCATTATGCACAAACAACAGTTTCCCACTGCGAAATGGCTGACAGTTGCTAATGTCGAGCGATTCACCTATCCCAGCTAATCGCGCATAGCCGACAGTACAAGTAGATTGTACATAGTTGCTCAACTCTTCCAGATTCGGATCGTTCCACATCGGGATCGTATTTCGGTAAATAAAGGGTTTACCCACTTCGTCATACCAGCCTACACCCACCCCGTCTGCACAAACTACTCCTGATTTTAATTCCAAAGAACTGTAACTTTGTTTGTAGAGCGAATGCTCCTGTTTATACAGCAACTCATCTAATAGGATGGAATTACCAAGGTAGCCAATTAATCTACACATAAAAAAACGACGTTGCTGAAAGAGTAACGAACAAAATTCAGTCACAAGCCCCGATATAAATCGAACCTTTTAACTGTGCAATGACTGCGAATCTTTACTAAATTTAACAACTATTTTTTATCTTGTGTATGCTTGAACTATGACTAAAGTCATGGTTTTGTTTGCAAATTCTAGAAAAATATTTTCTAAAAAAATAGATTATTCAGGCAATGAGCAAGCGGTGAGTGGTTACAAATGATTTAGGACTGCGATATTATATCTCAACAAGCGATCGCTCATTTAGTCCGCAGTTATAAAAATGCTCAAGTGCACAGGTAATTTTTGCCAGAAGCAATATCACGGGATGCTGATAAGCGAAAACTGATGAATTATGATATATGCATAAATTACGAGAGCAAAAAATTTGTGGTCAATTCATCTCAAATCCTGAAATTACCACTACCGTCATCACTTGTAGGTTCAGAAGTTGGTTCTTTTACTGAATTCACAGTCACTCAACGAATGCCTGCAATTGCCCGTCGAGTCATCGTTGAAAATCATTTTTCAATAGACAGTAGGTTTAAAATCTGAAGTTGTTAAGGAAGTGGCAAAATCTGACCATTCGTGGTTGACAAATGGACAATGGGGTGTAATTCAGTTTGTGGCTTAGTAATATGTAGTTGTCGGAGATAATGCGATCGCTGGTTTTAGATTTACTTCCAACACTCAGATTTTGGCAAGTTGGCAATTAATATTTTACCGTGAGTTAATATCCGCCAATCTTTTATTCCAACAATCCTCTGCTTGATGGGTATCTGGCCTATGATATATGCTTGCCTTATGTTTGCTGATGGTAGAATGCAAAACTTTGGTGCTTGGCCTTATTTTATATGCTCAAACTTCACAGGCGTAATTCGTCTTTTACCTTACTTAATTTTTCGTAAATCTAATCAAGCATTTTATATCTTCCTCAACCTAATACCAATTCAAATAATGTTTGCGACACATCAATTATTTGTAAGGGCACAACATTGTTGTGCCCCTACCCATCTGTCGCATTCTTTTTTCAAATTGGTATAACTTGACTATTTTTAAATATCCGAAAATCATGCTCTCTACCCTTGCCATGAGCGGTGCAGATGATTTTACCATTTGCTTGGTCTACCACTACTTGTGACTTAAGTGTATGCTGTTTCTTTTTTCCACTGTAAAACTTTTTTTGTTTTTTTTAGGACGTTCAATGGGGCTTTCTGTAACATCAACCACTACTACTAACTGATAATTAGAAGTAGCCAATTTTTTCTTCCCTGGAAGTGTGAACGCCCTAGATTTAGTCAGTGTATCTTCTATTTTTCGGATAATTCGGTAAGCTGTAGACTCGTTTACTCCCTAAGATTGCCCTATATGGAAGTAGGTACGGTATTCTCTCTTTTTTCCAATGTCATCAACAATTGGTTTTCCAAAGTGAGTTTACTTGGCCGTCCTGTCTTCTGTTTGGATTGACTGGGCGAAAGCCCGTCCTCTAGCATCTGGTTAAAAGTCTCTGGTCGTACACCACACAAGCGTTTAAAGTCCTCTGGAGTCTCAACCTCTTTAATTTACATTAGGCGTAACTTATATCTTTCAAAAACAAAAGCCTCCTCATAAATGAGAAGGCTTTTGTTTTTAAAATAGAACCTGGCATCGAGCTATTTTTGCGTAGGGCTACCCCTAAACTATCGTGGCCGCAGCAGCGTTTCACCTCTGAGTTCGGGAAGGGTTCAGTGTGGTTCCAC
>NZ_JACJQM010000048.1:0-47565 GCF_014696655.1 Nostoc sp. FACHB-888
CAGCACCAAATTAACCGATTTGAAGGCAATGCTGATCGTGTCGCTGCTTTTGAGATAGATTTGAAAAATGATGCTCAACGCAAGGCTCGTCGCTTTGAAGTGCTGCTTGTGAATCAGGAATATCAAATGGCAATAGACACCCAAATTCGATTAACTATCGATAAAGCAAATGCGATTGGTCATTTAGAATATCTGCGTAACCAGTTTAGTGTAGCTAAGTTGGAAGCAAGATTAGCGATCGCTCAACAACTCTCTGATTTAGAATCTCGTGAATTAGTTGGTTTGTAATCATACCCATAAACCCCAAGACTTGAAAAAGAGGCAAGGGAGCAGGGAGCGGGGAGAATTGGGGAGAAGAATTTGCAATTTTCTCCCTGCCTCTTCCCTGGGATTATCCAAACAAAATCGGTGATTGTAGATTAACCAAGCATTTATAATCTGTGAGACAGCAGTTGGGCAATTTGCTGATTAATAATTGCAACATCAAAACGCCCACTAGCTGTAGTTCTGGCATTATTGGCTATAGTTGCAGTTATTTCCGTCTCCTGAAGACAGGTGATAATTACTTGTGCAAGTTCTTGGGGTTCTCCTGGTGTCACTAGAAAACCATTAAGTCCATGTTCTACTAATTCTATTGCACCTCCAGCTTTTGCCGCAACTACAGGTTTTCCACATAGCATCGCCTCAACAATCACTCTACCAAAGGGTTCTGGGGAAGTAGAGGTATGTGTCACTAAATCACAGGCTGCCATTAACTGGGGAATATCAGAACGAAATCCTAAAAATTTGACGCGGTTTTCTAATCCCAGTTCAGCAACTTGTTGGTCTAACTTTTGGACATAATCTTGTTCGCCAAATAGTGCATCACCCACTAAAACCGCTGTCACCTCTGGCGGACATTTGGCAAGGGCATCAATTAAAATATGCTGCCCTTTCCAAGGTGCAAGACGGCTAAAGTGTCCAACTACAAACTTTCCTTGCAATCCTAACTGTTGCTGTAACTTATTAATATCAGACTCATCAGTTTGATATTTTTTTGAATCAAAGCCGTTATAGACAACTTCGATAATATCTGTGCGTCCTCCCGCTTGTACAAAGGCTGTTTTACTAGCTTGAGAATTAGCAATTACTAATGATGCAAAACGATTAGCTAAATTAACAGCAATACGAAGATTAGTTTGGCTAAAATGCTCTATGGAAAGAATATCATGTAAATGATAAACCAGAGGGCGGCGACTAAAAAAACTTGCTAATGCTCCGACAACTAATGCTTTTTGGGTGTTGGCATAGATTAAATCGTATTCACGTGCTTTTTTAACTACCTTAATAATTAAAGGCGCAAGTTGTCCCAGACTCTTTAATCCTTGTACTAAACTGCTTTCTTTACGAACTTGGATTGCTTGAGTTGCGAGAACTTCCACGGGGATATGATTTTGTTGTAGTAAATCTTTAAATAGGCCATCTGCAAATAAACCGACCAAAGCGCGATCGCCATATGGTTTAGCAATATCTATTAAACATAATTCGGCACCGCCTGGTTTACCACTTTGATCTAAGAAAAAAATTCTCATAAAACCTCTACTTTATCTAATTTTGACCCGCATAGTGCCCCTAATATCTATTAGAATCTAACTTTTCACGGTATGTGAAAAACCTCTTTCTAAATCTCTCTCCTTTTAGGAGAGAGACTTTGAATTTTCCCCCTTCCCGACACGGGAAGGGGGTTAGGTTTTTGGTGGATTTTTCCACATAACTTAAAAAGTCAGCTATTACAATCACTTGTTTAAGCTAATAAAATTTTCCGTACTTCTTGGGCGATTTGATTCCAGTCATAGTGCGTTTTAGCGTACTGGCGACAGGCTTCTCGTGAAGGTATAGGAATATCTCCCAATAGTGCTTGCTCTAATTTTTCAGCAATAGCTGAGGCTTCTGGTGAAGTAGTAATTAAATCGGGTGTAAACTCCGATAAAATTTCTGGCATTCCCCCAACTGGGGTACATAAAACAGGAGTACCGCAGGCTAAAGACTCGATTATTACTAATCCAAATCCTTCAAAAGATTGGCTAGGCATGAGAGTTAATTCAGCAGCTTGATAAGCTATGGGCAATTGCTCATCAGGTAGAAAACCTAAAAATTTAACGTTGTCGGCTAGCCCTAATTCTATAGCCTGTTGTTGTAGTGCAGCTTGGATGTGACCACGACCTGCGATCGCTAGCCAAACATCTGGTATCCTGGGCTTAATTATAGCCAGTGCTTGCAATAATTTGTCAACACCGGTTCGATGTACTAAGCGGCGGGATGTAAATATTATCCGGCGATTACTAGGCCAGCCTAGTTTTATACAAGCCTCCTGGGGTGATAAATTTGGCTGAAACCAGTTAATATCAACTCCACCAGGGATAATATTAATTTTGCTCCACGGTACTTGATATTTATCATGTAAAATTTTACCAAATGCTTTGCTCAAAACAATGAAGCGATCGCAGCGATTATAAGTATTTTTTTCTATTAGCCAGTGCTTGATCAAAAGACTGAGATTTTTATTAACTACCTCTTGCTGACTCTCAGAAGCCCAAGGGCCATGAAAGTTAAAAGTAACTGGTACTCCCTTGGGTAAAATATCTAAAAGAGGAAAGCTATATAATGCAAAGTGCAGATTAATAGCATCTGGTTTGCTTGTTCTTGTTTTCTGAAAATTACTGCGAATCGACCATAATCTTTGCCAAATAGCACTATCAACAGAAGCCAAATTAGTCAGCTTAATCGGCGAATTTATTTCAGCCTCTGGTAGACCGACTCCGCATAATTCAACCTGGTCTTGATTTGCTGCTAATTTATGAGTTAGTTCATAAATATACCTTTCTAGTCCTCCGGGACTTTTAGGAAACCAGCCTAATCCCAGGGTGAGAATAGATGCAGATGATGAAGAGAAATTTTCTGATTTTTTTTCCACTGATGTATTTCCTATAAATATATTAAAATAGGCGCACAGCCGTGCGCGTCTATATCTGTTTCTAAACCTGAATCACTAGAGTTTCCGAATACACATTAGCAATAAAACTTTTTTATAGAACACCAATTTATAAACTATTTATATGCCAACGTCAATAAAGAATTGTTGTGTTTTTATTAACTAGATAATACCGAGATAGATATATATTATACCTACCAATTAAGGAAGTAAATGCTATGCAGGGAAAGACAAAAGCCGCTATTAAGCAATGAATACAGAAGAATTTTGTATACCTTATTACTGTTTTATTTGAATTATAAGTAAATATTAATACTTGAATAGTCTTTTAAAGATATTAGCTAATAATTTAAAGAATAAGGTGAGCTTTGTAAAGCTTATGTAAAATAAGTTCCTACTTATCGTATTCAGGGTTAGCGAGTATCTTAACTACTTAACAATAGTTATTTTTATTGCGGATTTTATAGGAAATGGCTGTAGATAAATAATTAAAAGCCTAAAAAATACATGAAAAATAAATTTCTGGCGCAGTTACGAAAACTCCGTCATAAACTCAATCGGTATATCAAAAAAATATTAAATATTAGATATTTACAAAAAAGCAAAACTTTTAACTTTTTACTTAGCCTGACTGTTGGAGTGATTGTTACTACCATTGGAATTACAACAGACTGGGCGACAACTGGAACATCCACACTTACCTATAAAACATCGTGGATAGGTAATACGATTGGCAGTGGAAATTTGCGGGTACAAAACAATATCGAAGCAATGTATGTTGCCCCTGATGGCACAGTCTACACCAACAGCCATTGGGATGAGGCTGGAATGGAGGCAGGAATATATAAGGATGGTAAGGTTATTGGTGCCCTTGGGGATACTCACGGCTGGAGTCGTGGCGGTGGCAAAGCTGTAACAGCAAATAGTAAATATATTTACATTGCCATGACTCAGGGATCGCGGGGTAAAACAAATGAAGACTACCCCCCTGAAGGAACAACTTGGCATTGCGTTAGACGCTATGACTTGTCAGGAAAACCAGCACCTTTTCCTGAAGGGCGTGGCTGGGATAAAAGTATGTTAATTACTAGTACTAAAAGTGAAGTCACTGGATTAGCAACTGTGGGTAATGAGTTGTATGTGAGTGATTTTGCTGCTAACCAGATTCGTGTCTATGATACTGATACGATGAAGGAACTCCGCAGCTTTACCGTTGCTAATCCGGGAGCAATAACTATTGATCCACAAAAAAATCTGTGGATTATTCAAAGCAAAAATGCTGGTAAGCCTGCCAAGATTCTCCATTATTCGCAGAGTGGAAAGCAATTACCCCAAGAGATTGCAGATATCATTGCACCAACTGCGATCGCAATTAATCATCAAGGTAAGCTGTTAGTCGCAGAAAATGGGCCGCGTCAGCAAATGTTGATTTATGACATCAAAGATAAGCCAGTGCAGACGGGTAGTTTTGGCTGTAAAGGCGGTATCTATGCAGGAGTTCCGGGTGAAGTTCGAGATTTGAAACTTTACGGACTTACCGGAGTTGGTACAGATGCTTCCGGCAATATCTATATAAATAGTAATGGTTTCAACAAATCGGGAACAGATTTGCGGAAATTTTCGCCATCGGGAAAACTAATGTGGCGATCGCTAGGATTAATATTCGTCGATAATGCAGATGCTGATCCTAAAACTGATGGTGTAGATGTATTCACCAAACAAGAACACTATCTGATGGATTACAGTAAGCCTGCTGGTAAGCAATGGACTTACAAAGCTTACACCTTAAATGCTTTCAAATATCCTCAAGATCCCCGACTGCATACATCGCCAGATGGAACCTTTGTCCGCCGCATCCAAGGGAAGCCGTTTTTGTTTCTCACAGATATGTATAACAGCTTTCTGCAAATATATCGTTTTAATCCAGACACAGATGGCAAAATTGCCATACCAGCCGGAATGTTTGTCGGTACTAATAGCGCAGATAAACCATTTATCAAGGGAAATTGGCCACCGCATCAACCAAAACAAGGAGAATGGATCTGGCGCGATCGCAATGGTAATGGCAAATTTGAAAAGAACGAATATGATATCAGCAAAGATTATCCTTATATCGGCGGCTGGTGGGTAGACAGCAAAGGAGATGTTTGGAAAGCTTTGCGAACAGAAGATGGCATTCGACACTATCCTCTACAGGGAATAGATGCTAAAGGCAACCCCATCTACAGCTATAGTTCGATGGAGAAGCAAACTACTCCCAACATATTTAACGACTTGCGGCGGATCGAATATTTCCCCGAAACAGATACTATGTATTTGTCAGGCTTCACTGTAGATCACCCTGCATTCGGTGACGATGCTGGAGTTGCTGGATCTGAGATTGCCCGTTTTGACAATTGGAATAAAGGAAATCGGACTCCTCGTTGGCGAATTGTAATTCCCTACGACACCACTGGCAAACGTGAAGTGTCTACCGCGGCCATGAGTGTGGCGGGAGACTATGTATTTGCCGTGACAGTCAAAACCGCAGAGGTATATGTCTATAATGCCAAAACGGGAGCGCAAGTACAACAGTTAAAACCAGGCCCAGAAGTTGGCGGCGAAAGTGGCTGGATTGATATACCCTACGGTATCCGCGCTTTTCGGCGTTCAAATGGTGAGTATCTAGTATTTGTGGAAGAAAATTGGAAAGGAAAAGTCATTGTGTATCGGCTGGCGGGGTAAGCATTTTATATCGTTAGTCCTAGCCCTTTAGGATCAGTTTAGGGTGTATTAACTAAATATTTAAATAAATCATCAATAACGGCATTTATATGTAATCTATGGAGTAAACATGATTTTGTTGAACGGCTCGAAGCTTTTTCCAAAGTGGGTTTTGCTTGAGTTTATCAAGAGACTTTTGATCATCATTACTCAAGGTTCCCACGAATAAAATATCACCGTCAGCTTTCTCTAATTCTTCTATAGAAATGTAAAGCTGGGTATGAGGTACAATAATATCTTGTGCTTTGGAACGTTGCAGCCCCACATCCTTAAGAATAGAATCGGGAAATGAGTTTTTAGCTTCGCTAAATATCGCGCCGGGAGCCAAGAAGATAAGAGAAATTTCCTTGTGCTTGTAGCGCGATCGCCTAAAGCTGCTTTGAGTTCTTCAACTCGCTGATAATAGCGTTCCCAAGCCTGCTTTGCAGCTTCTTGTCTTCCTAACCGCCCTAGTTGTAAAAAATTCACCATCACTCCCACACCTTCAAGCTTAATATATCAAATAGATTACGGATATTGATACCAGTCTTAAAACCATCTCTACGGTAGTAAATTGCCGCATCAGTACGCAAGTAATCGGGTATTTCAAAGGAGTTAACTGAATCTCCCGATCGCGTACCCACATAAACAGCCCCAGACCAAATCCCAAACCCTTCAAATCGCTATTTTGAAACTCATAGGTTGTCCAGAGGCTAGGTGTTAGTATTTCCATTTGCCTTTGTTGACAAGTAAGTTAAGAAATTAAATAGGACTCCTTCTTCTTGCTTTACGTCCTATCGGTACACACATCGGTGTACCCACAACGGGGTCAGCAACAACACGACACTCCAACCCAAAGACTTCCTGCACCATCTCTTCCGTCATCGCTTGTTTGGGTTCACCAGCCGCAAAAATCCGACCTTCTTTGACAGCAACCAAATAATCAGCATAACGGCAAGCTTGATTCAAGTCATGTAAGACCATCACAATAGTCCGTCCCTGAGTTTGGTTCAATTCATACAATAAATCTAGAACCTCTATTTGATGCGCCAAATCCAAAAAAGTAGTCGGCTCATCCAACAACAAAATATCTGTATCCTGTGCTAAAGCCATTGCAATCCAAGCTCGTTGTCGTTGTCCACCAGACAAAGTATCTAAGGCTCTATCTGCCAACTTCAACAAATCTGTAATCTCTAGCGCCTGTTGGACAATTTTTTCATCTTTTGCTGACCATTGCTGCAACCAATTTTGATAAGGATAACGCCCTTGTGCTACCAAATCTCGTACTGTTAGACCTTCTGGTGCTACTGGCCCTTGGGGTAAAATACCCAACTGCTGTGCTACTTCTTTGGTGGAAAGCTGAAAAATAGATTCCCCATCTAGATATACCGTACCGACATGAGGTTTAAGCAGTCTAGCCAGACCTCTTAATAAGGTTGATTTACCACACCCATTACCACCAACTAAAGCACTAATTTTTCCAGTGGGAATTGCTAAATTCAAGTCACGGATAATTGGTACACCATCGTAAGCTAAAGACAGACCCTTGGTTGATAGTCCTTTCATAGTTGCTCCCATTTTACATTTTGGATTTTGGATTTATGAAAACCTGATATTTTGGTTGATAAAGTATTATTTTTACCAAGCCCTCAGTCGCTTATTTTTTGCGGTTACGAATTAACAAATACAGAAAATAAGGAGCGCCGATCGCAGCAGTGACAACTCCACAGGGCAGTTCGATAGGTGCAAACAGCGTTCTTCCTAGCAAGTCTGCCATCACAACAATCATTCCCCCCAACAATGCCGAGATAGGAATCAAACCTTCATGATTTGTGCCTACTAACTGTTTTCCTAAATGGGGTGCAATTAAACCAACAAAGCTAATCATGCCGGCGGTGGCGACTCCTGCACCTGCTAAGGCTACACCCACTAGCACAAGTAAACCACGCTGCCATTCCACACGACTACCTAAACCTTTGGCAACATCATCTCCCAAATTCAAGGCATTCAAATGTCTTGCTAATGTCAACGCCATAGGCACAAAAACAATTAACCAGGGTAACAATGAAAAGACTTGCTCCCAGGTACGCCCATAGACACTGCCTGCCAACCATACCAGAGCATTGCTGACATCATAAATTTCCCCAAAGGTAATCAACAATCTGGTTATTGCACTGGCGATCGCATCTAAGCCAATACCCATCAAAATAAATAGAAGAGGAGAACTACCATTGTTCCAAGCCAGCCAATAAATTAAACTAGCCATCAACAAAGCACCAGCAAAGGCTGATAAAGATAAGGTGTAAATTGGGGCTGAAGGGAATAGTACAATTACTGTAACGGCTGCTAGACTTGCCCCAGCATTGATGCCAATAATAGCAGGGTCAGCTAAGGGGTTGCCTGTTAGTCCTTGGAAAATAGTACCAGAAATAGCCAGTGCTACTCCCACCATAAAAGCTACAAGGGTACGGGGTAGACGCAGATTGTGAATCACAAAAGCATGATCCCGGTTGCCTGTATCTAACCCTAATACAGTTTTGACAATATCTAAGGGCGAGATTGGGTATTCACCCCGTCCTACATTCATCACCATTGCCACTGCAATCACTGCTGCTAAACAAAGCAGCATGAGTGGTACACGTCGGTCTATGCGAAAAGATATCGCTTCGGAACGGATGACTAGCCAATCAACTTTCATTTTTTCACCTTTGACTTAGCTAGATATACAAAGAAGGGAGCGCCTACAAGTGCGGTCATTACACCTACAGGTAGTTCTTGCGGTTTGAGTAATACACGCGCAGCAATATCTGCAATTAAGATTAAAATTGCCCCCACAACTGCGGAATAAGGCAAAATCCAACAGTAATCAGCTTTAATGAAAAATTTCACAATGTGCGGAACTACTAAACCAATAAAGCCGATTGGCCCTGCCAGAGATACTGAACTTCCAACCAGTAAAACTACGCTGATGCCTGTAATGATTTTTATCCAAGCTGTTTGTTGACCTAAACCTTTTGCTACATCTTCACCGAGACTCATGGTAGTAATTTGTCTACCAAGGGCAAAAGCAACTAATAATCCGACGCTGACAAAAGGTAGTACCTGTAAAAGTATGTTGATATCGCGACCAGCCAGTGAACCAGCTAACCAAAATCTAATTTCATCTAATGTTTTTTGACTGACAATGAGAATAGCAGTAGTTAAGGAGGAGATAAGTGCCATGAGTGCTGCGCCTGCTACTGTCAAATTCAGGGGTGTAAGCCCTCCCCGTCCCAAGGAACCTAGAAAGTAGACTAAAATTGCTGTAGTTGCTGTACCCAAGAAGGCCACAATGGTTAAAACACTCAAAGGCAAGTTGCCAAAAGCAAAAATTGTTCCAACAACAGCCAGTGTTGCACCCGCCTCAATACCTAAAATGCCTGGGTCTGCCAAAGGGTTGCGTGTCAAACCTTGCATTAAAGCTCCTGCAACAGCTAAAGCTGCGCCTACAAGGATACCAATGAGCGATCGCGGTAATCTCACAGTCTGGATAACTAAGTGATCATAGGAACCATCAAAGGTTACAAAGGATGCCAAAATCTTGTCTAGGGGTATTTCTGCTGCGCCTAGAGTCACACTATATACCAAGCAAATCGACAGAATAACCAGCCCCAAAACCAGGCCAGCTAAGGGTGATAATTCGGGCTTTTTCCATCCTCTAGGTGACATTATGGAAGCTTTTGTCATTCTATTTTTGTGCTGTGTCAATAGTTAACTGTTTCTCAACCATAAAATTAATAATCTTTTTTGATAATTTGAGCAAATTTTCAGCTATTGAACCGCAAATAGGTAACTTAATATACCAATTTTGGCTTGTTATATTCTAGATGTTGCATAGAAAATCAGAATATTACTTTAAACTTATTGCAACATTTTTTCAACTCATTGCGTAAAAAAAAGAGAGACTAAGCTGAAGAAACTTTTAATTTGCACAGATAAATTACATGGAATGGTTACTAGGTAAGCATATTGTCCATTCAAAGAAAGGAAATCGTATGTGCGATCGCTGATTATTAGCTGAGGTTAAAAGTGATTTGTTTTCTCAAGTTTGTTGTGCAGTTATGATATAAGCACTACTGATGTGGGTTTTGTCCCTTACCAGGTTTATTTTATCGAGAATCTATATTATCAAGTAATTCGACTGACGAGTATAAATTCCTAATTGGTGTTTTTGGGTTAGTTCCAATCAATTCTTTTTGTCAAAAAAGGGGAAAGGGGCAGGGAAGAAGATCCCATACATAAATGTAGTTGCTCTGAAAACGCGGTATCAGAATCGACACAGAAATTACCATTGGGGATGTTTATAGTACTCTATATTGTCATGACTTCAGAAACTATGACCATCGGCATAAGAATTACCATTGCCGTTGCTATTAGCACTAATTAAGCATAAGCGTGAAGCTTAGAGGATAATCATGTTTCATAATTTCACACTTTATTTGTCTTAATTTGGTATGAGATAAATTAAGACTAAAATTAGGGCTACGCTACCAAAGAAATGTCTTAAACTACCTCTTGTTGTTTTTGAGTGAGATACATGGCAATTCCTTTCTCGTAATAAGCTGCTTCATTAATAAAAATAGGATAAACAGTAGACGCTCCCTCGTAGAAAATATCTTGTCCTGTAAAAGTCAGAAACATTGGATCACCTGGATTCAGAGGCTCATAATCTCTAAACTGAAGCTGGGGATGAATCATAGCTTTAATCTCTTGGTGATTGCTTCTAGGATAATCAATTGTTTCAATATATTTATAGAATGTAAGCGTGCTTTTGGTCTGCGGAATATTACCTTGGTTGCAACCTTCCAAATAGTCTAAAATTGCATAAACAAGCTGCTCTGTTTGCTGAAATAATTCGGCGTTTAAGATATTCTGAGCCACGGCACCAACTTCTATGACAAAACCTAATTCGCACAAAGAACGGAGAAAACCACCTTCTTTAGATTGTGGATTAATAAAAACCTTTACCATCGGATTGATAGAACTTAAATAAGCACCTAACCGAAGTAAGAAAGGATGCATATCGCAAAAAATCAGACTTAACCCCATATTGGCAGTTGTACTGTGTAAATCAACAATTACGTCTACAAATGGCTGATTTTGCGGTTGCAGCATCTGTTGGATTGCTCTCGCCCGCGTATCTTCATAACTGGAGAGTTGGGTATTTTGTAAGCCTTGATTAGTGAAGCAACGATTTAAATCCTTGTCAATGTATCGTTTACCTTCTTCAATAGCTTTGAGATTGCCAAGTAATGCCAAAGTTTCAAAACTTGATCTATTGATTAGATTTGGATACTGCTGAAACCTTTTGACTAGATGTACTCCTGTTAACTCATTACCGTGGTTACCTCCAACGATCGCAACTCGTTCAATGTGACTCATAACAACCTCATATCTCAAAGCCTTACCAAATAAGCGTAAACCTTCCACCAGACCTTTGGGAATGAAAAACCGGGTAAACTCTGTTTTTAAAAGCGGGTTCAATGTTGTAAATTTGAGAAAATTGATTAATAGTTGGTAACTGATAACTGTTACGCTGTTGGTCTTAGAACAAAAGGGGAGGAAAATTATGGAGTATGATTTTAAAGCGATGCCTCCGGCGGGCTACGCCTACGCTGAACTTTACAAAAACGCTCTCCTCAACGATGTCCTCCCATTTTGGGAAAAATATTCTCTCGATTGGCAGCAAGGCGGCTATTTTACCTGCCTTGATCGCTACGGCAAAATTTATGACACAGACAAATTCATCTGGCTGCAAAACCGCCAGGTGTGGACTTTTTCGATGCTTTACAACCAGCTAGAAAAACGCGAAAACTGGTTAAAAGTTGCCAGCAATGGCGCTAATTTTCTCGCCCAACATGGCAGAGATAGTGACGGTAACTGGTACTTTGCCCTCACCCGTGAAGGGAAACCACTGGTTGAGCCTTACAACATCTTCTCTGATTGCTTTGCAGCGATGGCATTTAGTAAATATGCACTCGCAAGCGGCGAAGAATGGGCAAAAGATGTAGCGATGCAGGCTTACAACAACGTTTTACGCCGCAAAGATAACCCGAAGGGCAAATATAATAAAACCTATCTTGGCACACGCCCTATGAAATCGTTGGCTGTACCGATGATTTTAGCCAACCTGACTCTAGAAATGGAATGGTTGCTGCCAAAGGAAACACTAGAGAATGTCTTAGCTGAGACAGTCCGCGAAGTGATGACCGATTTTCTCGACCACGAACGGGGACTAATGTACGAAAACGTTGCCCCTGACGGTTCCCACATAGATTCTTTTGAGGGACGGGTGATTAATCCCGGTCACGGTATCGAAGCGATGTGGTTCATCATGGACATCGCACGTCGCCAAAACAACACCAAAACTATTAACCAAGCCCTTGATGTGGTGCTAAATATCCTAAATTTTGCTTGGGATAGCGAGTACGGCGGATTGTATTACTTTATGGATGCAGATGGTCATCCTCCACAACAATTGGAATGGGATCAAAAGCTGTGGTGGGTTCACCTAGAATCTTTGGTTGCATTAACGATGGGCTATCGCCTGAGTGGGCGTGAGGTGTGTTGGGAATGGTACCAAAAAATGCACGATTACACCTGGTCACATTTTGCTGATTCAGAATGCGGTGAGTGGTTTGGCTATCTCAATCGCCGTGGAGAAGTATTATTGAACCTCAAAGGTGGCAAATGGAAAGGATGTTTTCACGTACCGCGTGCATTGTACCTTTGTTGGCAGCAATTTGAGGCATTGTGATACCTGCGGCAGTAAACAACGCAGTCAGTTTAATCTACAAGTAAACGTGAAATCAGTGCCATTGTATAATACTCAATCATTTCTGAAACAGAAACCGAAAATTAGAATTTTAATTATGCTTAATTTTTCTAAAGTTCTTGCTTTAGCTTTAACAAGTTTAAGTTTTTACACTGCCAGTATACCAACATTCTTAAAACCTGCGTTAGCTGGGGAACCAATTATTGATAGAAACTGCCATCGTCACGAGAGAACACAAGCAGTATTTCAAAAAATACCACCACAAAATCAAGCTAGAATATTGCTGACATCTCCTTTTAAAGTTAATAATCAAAAATACGCTCTACAATTACTAAAATTTCCTAACTCTACAGGTGTCTTATGCCTTTGGAAACCTAATGATCGGCTACCACAAAGATTGAAATCCCTGTCGATGATTCAAGACAAGGTAATTGAAAAAGTTGAAAGAGATGCGTCTCACCCAGGAACTTATATAGTTACAGTCAGAGGCGAGAAAGCTGAAGATATATTAACAAGGGCTTATAGATTAAACCTAACTAATCCCAATCAACCAAAGGCGACACTGTTAGTCAGAGTGTACAAAAAGTAAACGGGTTTTTTGTATATAGATACAGAGTTTGTCTCTATTGTTTTGTGAGTGATGCTCTTGTGTCTCCTTAAGAGGATGTTTATTAAATTGGCATTCTTTTTATTAGTTTGGCATAACAAGTACTGAAGAACCATTTTTATTGCCTCTTCACAGCAATTGTATAACTAGGTAAATGTGAGGCATCTGTTTGAGTTTTCACAAGTCGCAAGTCATTATCTATATATAAATGCTCAAAGACTTGAGAAGTTACTAAGGATGTTTTTTTAAGTTCATTAGCATGATTTGCCTCTAAATTTTCTAATTGTAGAGCTTTAGTCAAATTCAATTTTGGCGTATTCAGTCTGACTTTAGTGTTTATTTTATTATTAAACCAGTTATACACTGATTCTAAAGTTAGAGGAATTTCTCTATTTTCAAAAGCCTGAAACCTATCAATGTTATGAAGATACCATCTACCATTTTGAACTTCATATTTTTGGATCAACATGAAATCATAAGCTGGTAATCTTGATTGAAAATTCTGAGAATCCGGCTCTTTTCCTATTATATACCGAGCTACACTGCCACAATAACCATCTTGCTGGAAAATTTGGAAGGACTGCTCTTGTATTCTTTGCGGTAAACTCTCATGAAACGATATAGTAGACCAGATTGGTGTCCAAACACCCACTAAAAGCCGTAATTGTTCCGTAACGCTGAAAACAGGATTATGTTGGCTCAACTTGATAAAATAGGGAAGTAATTCAGTTTTATAAAAATCTATCTCGTCATTTAAATCTTTTAAATTTCGGCCTTGAACTCTTGCAAAAATTTCATTTTTAAATTTTACTTTTTTTGGAGCACTTAATTGATTTTTCAGTAATAGGTCGAACATTACCATTTACCTTTTTCTAATTTTTTTAGATGACTTGGTTGGTAAGTATTAAAAACTGCTGAGTTTAGCGATTATAAAGGTACCATCTATTTTTTTATTTTGTAGCTTAAGCCTTTTTGCCCCTCTTTTTAACAGTTTTTGGGTGCTTATCTGCTTGATATTACTTATTTTAACTCACAAAGTGGTGTGATCCAGATCACTGTAAACTGAAATATATTGAAGAAGCATTTAGAAATCAGAGTATTGCATACATAGATGTGTAGCGGCTGACCATCCGAAATTTCTACGATTCTCTTCCCGATGCCTAGATATCACACCATTTTACAGTGCCTTTTTTCGCAATCACCCAACGGTGATTTACAAGTAACGCACAAAAAGAGCTAACTTGATGCGTTACGCTGACGATCCTACAATTGACCTGCAACTAATTTTCCAAAAGTAATCTAGCAATTACTCCTTTTATTAATTTTCTTATCTTGTCGGTTGCATCGAGAACGGCAACTGCTGATATCTCATGAGTACAAAATTACTAAAGCATCTAACTACTACACTATGGCGCACACTGCGGTTCAATACCCTTATTTGTGTATTTTTTGTTACTTTAAATTCACAAATAATGAAGAGTGAAGAATCAAAATTTTAATCCTTCACTCTTCATACTTCATTTGATATTTCTACGATTCTCTTCCCGATGCCCAGGTATCACGCCATTTAACGGTGCCTTCTTTGGCAATCACCCAACGGCGATTTACCAAATTTTCCCGCAGAGGCGATCGCCCTTCCCGCCACATGGCATATTTATATGCAATCAGCTTACCAGCACTCTCATCGAAGGCAATCTCAGCAGACCAGGTATTTTGATTGATGTACTCTAAAGGATATGCTTTGCTGATATCCCAGTTACCCAACTCTGGGCAATCTCCAGTTACCACAATAGTTTCGCCGGGTTGGGTATCCACGCCATTGAGTTGTACGCGCACAATTGTCTGTGCTCTGATGCGTTCCCCAACGTGGCTGAAAACAAGCACTCCCCGTTCTTCTAATACTAGGTCATAAATCTTGCCGTCTTTCACTTCATACTTATTGCGAGTCACTACGCAGGTATGCTCCCCATCGGGCAATTCTGTTTCTACTTCTGGTAGAATGACTTCTCCTCCCCGGTTTAAAGCTACAAAACACAGCGAGTCACGAGAGCGGCGCACATAACAGTAAATGTCGGGGGTGAGGTATTTTGGCCAATGGCTACCCATTGACACGGCTGGATTTAGTCGCCGTAAGCCAGACAATAGCCTGATGTAACGATATATCTCAGTATCAGTATCCCAACTTTCCATCATCGGGCGATTATATGGGTCGTTACCGCCATCGGTGTCGTTATGCAGATACTGTTCTGTGCCGTAATATATACAGGGAATGCCGCGACAGGTCATAATTAAGGCGATCGCAACCTTAAGCATCGCTGGATCGGGGTTCAGCGATTGGAAGCGGGACATATCATGGTTATCGATGAAGGTAACTAACTCTGTTGCTCCCTTGTAACGATAATCCTGGTCAAAAATGTATTGAATTGTCTGGAATCCGTTTTCTGAACCTTGCGCCAGTGCGGCTCGAATTGCCACGCACAAACCAAAGTCTAACAGTGTCATGCCTGAGTGGTTAACAAATTCCACCGAGCGATCGTCACTAGGATTACTGTAAATCCATTCACCAAAAATAAATACATCTGGTTTGTGATTGCTCATGTCGCCAGTGAATTCTTGCCAAAACCAGATGGGCATGTGCTTGACAGTATCTACCCGCAGTGCATCCACACCCCGGTCTAGCCATTGTTTAATTGCTGACTTGATATACTCCCGATATTCAGTATTGTTTTCATTAAAGGTTGCTAAACCAGATAGTTCACAGTTTTGTACTTGCCAGTCGTCTTCCCAGTTTTGCACTTCGCCATAGTGGTGATACCAATGATTGACATCATCATTAAAATCAGCAATTTTGACGCCATCATCATACAATTCGCCTTTGCTACCGCTAGTATCAGGGCTGCTATGGTTGCAGACGATATCCAGCACCAGCTTCATATTCCGCTTGTGCAGTTCCGTAATTAACCGATCAAAGGTCGTATTTTTTTCTTCTTGGGTAGCGTTTAAAGAAGGATTCTCCCCATCAGCAATGTACCGAGGATTGAGCCGCTTAAAGTCTTTTGTCCAATAGCCATGTAGCGCTGCATTGCCAACAAATAACTCTTCAACCTGCTCGAACAGAGGAGTTAACCAAAGGGCGGTAACTCCCATATTTTTTAGATAATCTAATTTATCGATGACACCTTGCAAGTCACCACCCCAGTACTTACCCCAATCTTGTCTAGTTGGATCGTACAGTTCTGAGTTTGCACCTTCGCTGTTATCTGGATCGCCATCATAAAAGCGATCAACCACAAGAAAGTAAATGGTTTCTTGACGAAATTCAATATCTCTAGTGTACAGAAACTCTAGGTCAATCTCAGTTTCTGATGGTGATGTTTCTATAAGAGCTTCTACTTTTTCTTGTGCAGAATCAACTTCGTATTGATCTGGTGAAAATTGAGATGCAGGGGTTTTTACCATGAAAAAACTCAAAATTAATGTAATTCACACTTGTAGAACCAACAATACAACGTTTTAAGTATTGAGTGCTACTACAAACATTGCTATAGTTGCATCCCACTCACGGTGTAAGTATCTATCGCTAGCTAGTTTATAATTCTATCGGTAGACATAATTCATTTGTCAGAGGATAAAAACAAAGGACTATAGTACCTATTAACGGTAATTGCTTCAAGTTTTTACCGAAAAGCTGGGTCTAGAGCTACGCACTTGTAGGACGGCTTTTTATTATATTTTAATTAATCTTATACCGAAGGTGGTAGTATAAGACAGGAGGTGGAAGGATGCTTGTTTTTGAGTTCAAGGCTTATGGAAAATCAGTGCAATTAGTTGCAATAGATGACGCAATTCGGGCTGCAAAGTTTATTCGCAATAGCTGTATTCGGCTATGGATGGACGTTAAAGGTATAGGTAAAAACGATTTGCAGAAATACTGCGCGGTACTTGCGGCTAATTTCCCGTTTGCTAACGAACTCAATTCAATGGCTCGTCAAGCTTCTGCTGAACGAGCATGGTCTTCTATCTCTAGGTTTTACGACAACTGCAAGAAAGGTATTCCAGGTTTAAAGGGGTATCCTCAGTTCCAGAAAGATTGCCGTTCTGTTGAGTACAAAACATCAGGCTGGAAACTTGCAGATGATCGAAAATCAATAACTTTCACTGACAAGAAAGGTATTGGAAGATTAAAACTCAAAGGTACTCGTGATTTGCACTTCTACCAAATTAACCAGATTAAACGGGTTAGATTGGTAAAACGTGCCGATGGTGTGTATGTTCAATTTTGCATTGATGTAGACCGTTCTGAAAACATAGAACCAACTGGTAATACAGTTGGACTGGATGTCGGTTTAAAGGAATATTACACCGACTCTGACGGCATTAGGATCGAGAATCCTAAGTTTCTTCGAGTTGGCGAAAAACTTCTCAAGCGTTCACAACGTCGAGTTTCCAGAAAGGTAAAAGGTTCAAACAACAGAAGCAAAGCAAGACTCGTTTTAGGTAAGCGCCACCTCAAAATAAGTAGGCAACGTAAAGACCATGCTGTGAAATTAGCACGGTGCGTAGTTCAGTCTAACGACTTGATAGCCTATGAAGATTTGAGGATTAAAAATATGGTGAAAAATCATTGTCTTGCTAAGTCTATTAATGACGCATCTTGGTATCAGTTCCGTGTTTGGGTTGAGTACTTTGGTAAAGTATTTAAACGTGTCACGGTTGCGGTAAATCCGCAATATACAAGCCTTGAATGCTCTCGCTGCGGTGAACTTCTTAAGAAAACTCTATCTACTAGAACACACGTATGTTTGTGTGGATGCGTGATGGATAGGGATGAAAACGCAGCAAGAATTATCCTTAGTCGAGGATTGGGTACGGTAGGGCATATCGGAACCTCTGCGCTAGACGTAGGCAACGCTTGCGGAGATGAAACCTCTACTCATGTTGGTGAAAACCTGCATGAGCAAGTTATGTCTTAGATTCAAGAATCCCTGTGCGTTCACGCCGGGGAGTGTCAAAACAAGATTTAATTAGTGCCGGATATTAGCTGTCTACAAGGTTTTATTACACCTAAGCAATACTGAGTAAAGCATTTATTAGCTAACTTTTTCTCTAGAAGATTCGCTCCATTGGTAAACTGACCATTGTCACTTTCAATCTGTTATTACTATCAAGCAATTAATTCAGGTAGCAATTATGACAAAATATGATAAGGTTTTTAACTCACCAAAGACATCAGAGGAATCGCTAAGTCCAGAGGAAGCGGTGGCGGCGATCGCAACTGTCACGGCGATCGCTGATTCGTCTATTGAAGATGTAGATGCAGAAAGTTTAGCGGGTATCCTTTGGGAATTTGAGGTCTTCGAGGAATACTCAGAAGATGAAATCGCTGAAATAGTTGATAGACTCATAGGCATTACAGAAGAAGAGGGAATTGGGCCTCTGTTTAATGCCGCCAAAGTATCTCTATCGGATGAATTAGTGCTGGATGGTTTTGCTGCTGGAGTGATAGTGCTTTTAGACGAAGAACTCGCTATCCCCAAATCGAAACAAGCCTACCTCAAAAAGCTACAAGCGGCTTTGGAACTTGAGGATGAGGAAGCAGAAGAAATCATTAAGGAGGTAATTGCAGCTTTTGAGGAAGAAGATGCAGATGATGAAGATGAGACGGTAGTCATAGAAGATTTTAGCGACCAGACATATCAATCTCCTTTAGGTAATTTTACTGTACCGATTCCGGTTGATCCGCAGCAAGGCGGTAGAATTCAAAGCCAGGAAGGAGTAGTTGGCTTTTCTGATGACATCGGTACTTTACTGAGAATCGATTATTATCCTTTCCCTTTAGAACAGTTAGAGGAACTGGAGGCTATTGGACAAGAAGAATATTTACAAACAATTTTAGTAGACAAGTATGTACCCCAGGCGATTTTTGCCAATGTACCAGATGCTTCTGTGGAGTATACCGAATATCTGGAAGACACTTTGCGAGGCGCTTACTACGTGTTAATCGATATGCCCAAAGGTTCAACGATTTCTAAGCAAGAAAATAATGGAACTGCTATGAGATTAGATGCGTACCGGGGGCTACTTACCTTTATCAATGGTGAATTTTTGTATATAGTTAGTAGTCAGCACAGCTTTATTAACGGCGAAACTCCCGATTCTGTTGAAGAAGAGGCTGAAGACATCAAGGAGAGTATTTTGGAGTTTGTTGAGACTATAGAGTTCAATTAGGTAGTGTAAACCTTAGTTAACTTGTTCAAACTTTAGTAATTCTAGTAATATTGCTCAAATCATAGATGCGATCGCATCTATGATTTCCATACCTTTTTGACGGTGACGTTTCTAAGTAATCTCTGTGATGCAAAAAAGCGACCGCTAAACGGATTCACGCCATCACTGTACCAATAAACTGTTGGGAATGGATGGCGTTCTCAATTCAGGTTCATAAACTCATGAACTTATCTGATGTACATTTGGAAAGGGCCCTCTCTGACGACAAGCCCAGAGGCGGAATGCCTCCGGTGTCTACGCTTGTGATTTTTCATGACAATAACCCTGCTAAACAATCGCTATCAAGTTATCCAAGTAATCGCCGCTGGTGGGTTTGGCGAAACTTTTCTGGCTGAAGATGTGCATATGCCTTCTCGCCGTCGCTGTGTGATCAAGCAACTAAAACCGATAACCAATAATGACCCGCAAGCCTACCAGCTTATCCAACAACGGTTTGAACGGGAAGCCGCAACCTTGGAATATTTGGGTGAAAGTAGTAACCAAATACCTAAACTCTACGCCTACTTTTCTGAGAACGGGCAGTTTTACCTCGTCCAAGAATGGATTCACGGTCAAACCTTAACAAAAATTGTTGAGGCTAAAGGATTTGAGAGTGAAACTGCTGTTCGGCAAATTCTCTTGAATCTGCTTTCAGTCTTAGATTATGTCCACAGCAAAGGCATTATTCACCGCGATATTAAGCCTGAGAACATTATTCTCCGTTCTGTTGATGGCAAACCAGTTTTGATTGATTTTGGCGCTGTTAAAGAAACAATTCGTTCAGTGGTGAATACTCCAGGATACCCGACGCGATCGCTCGTCATTGGTACGCCTGGCTATATGCCTAGCGAACAAGCCGTTGGCCGCCCAGTTTACAGCACTGATATATACAGCTTAGGCTTAACGGCGATTTATCTGCTGACTGGTAAACACCCGCAAGAACTACCAACTGATCTCAAAACTGGAGAAATACTTTGGCAGCAGCACGCCCCTAACGTCTCTTCCCAATTTATGGCGATCCTCAATCAAGCAATTAAACCTCATGCTGGCGATCGCTACAGCACTGCCAGCAAAATGCTACAAGCTTTGCAGTCTGTTAACAATATACCTCCTGAGTTAGCTGCAAATAATTCCACAGTCAGTTTTTCTCCTACTGCTACATCGACTCGACAAACCCAAGCATTATATTCCCCGCAAAAAAATTCTGCTATCGCATCTCTTAGAAACTGGCAAAAACCTGCTGTGATTGTTGGTAGCTTGCTGATAGGCAGCTTGCTTAGTGTAGTAGCAATTTCTAACATCACTCGTCAGCAACAACCAGAAACAACCATTGCTACAAGTCCCACCCCATTGCCAGAATCTTTGCCCACTCCTGCATCTGCCGAACCGTCCGCTTCTTCTGAAACTTCTCCAGTCCCAGTTATACCCACCTCACCACCACGACGGCGAGTAATTCCCGATGTGCCAACTTTTAATTCCCCAGTTGTATCCACACCACAGCCAGAAAAAGAGCCTGTAACTTCAGATACTCCAGCGCCAGAAGTGCGTTTTACACCACAGCCAGAACCAGAGAATATTGCACCTTCCACACCCCAAAACAACGATCAGCCGCCTAGTAAAGTAGCTACCACTAACAGTAGCCAAAGCGTTCCTGCATTTCCTACAGGTACACCCAGAAGCGCCGTAGAAGCTGCCCTCGGCAAACCAAATCAAGATTTAAGAGGTGTATGGGGCAATACCCGTGCTGTTGTTTACAAACTAGTACCAAACAAAATTGATCTTGGTTACTTATTTGATCGTAATTCTAAAGTGTTGCGTCAAACTGAGGTATCTTTTGCCCAATCGGTAGACTCGCAGGTAATGGAGGCTACCTTGAATGGATTGTTAAATGGGCAAGCCACTGAAGAAATTAAGCAGGGACTCAAAGAGGTACAACAGCGCCAGTCGGATAATTTTAGGTTTAAGAAAGGCTCAGTTAAGGGTCAGATTATTCGCCAAGAATGCAATTTTATTTACATCAGCATTTGGGATGCAAATTTACATGATTTTGTGAGTCCAGCTACAGCCAAAAGGTGTTAATTTCTGGTAAAAATTATCTTCAAGAGTTAAGTTTTTGTATCCTATAAGACAAATATAGTATTCAATATAGTAATTAAAAAACTGGCATTCTTGGGCAACAATCAAAATAATTGCAGTCCTTACAAACATAAAAACCCAGTTTTTAGGATTTAGTCTATTTGTCTTCTAGGTTTTACAACTAAACCCATAGAAATCTGTCTTTTCCATGCCCAATGCTCATTTTCAAGCCGAGTTTCAAATTCTTAATCTTCATAAAGTTATAAATACCATTATTAAGTTTTTAATAATACTTGTCTCAGCTTCTACATTCATGTCGTAAAGTACGATCGTAATTGTGTAATCTGAAGACAGCAAAGCTAAATTATTCAATTGAGGTCTGATGACTCCTAGAATCATGCGTCAGCTTTGGTCAGTGGTTGAAACTACTCAAGCCAAGCTCCTCTTACAACTGGATGATGCTAGCTTGGTGCAGTGGTTAGTGAAACAAACCGAAACGCAGGTGTTGTTAGATTCTAACGAAACTGATTTTCTCTGCCACTACATCCAATCCCGGCTAGCCCTTATACGTGATATGGCTCATGAACGCCAATGTTGATGAGCAATATCACAATGAATTGATTGATAGTCAAATGTTATTACTATTGACTATTGGCTTTTTGAGGAAAATAACCTTCCACTAAGCAGTCAGAGCCTACTACACGCCAACGAACACGTTCTAGAGACAACGCCTCAGTCATGGTAGTAAAACCTAGATCGCCCACAGGTGTGGGAGCAATGGTACCACCAATGATTTTCGGGGCAATAAATGCCAAAACTTTTTGCACTGCTCCTTGAGCGATCGCACTAGCAGCTAAGATACCACCACACTCCCAAAGGACGCTACAAAAACCCCGTTCATACAAGTACGCCATTGCCTTATCTGGTGTAAGTGATGTTAATTCCACCACCTCCACCCCCTGCTTGAGCAACACTTCTTGGAAATCGGGATTAGCACCTTTCTGTGTTAACACCAAAGTGGGAGCATCCGCAGTTTGCCACAGATGGGCACTTTCCGGTAAGTCGAGATGGCGACTCATAACCACCCGCAGGGGATTATGTGCTTCCACCTGACGGGTAGTTAAGTAAGGATTATCTTGTCGGACTGTATTACCGCCGACAATTATTGCATCGCAAGCCGCCCGCAACTGATGTACTTCATTGCGGGCTTCTTGGCTTGTCACCCAGGTGCTATGACCAGAGGTAGTAGCAATTTTGCCGTCTAAAGTCATGGCATATTTTAAAATTCCCAAAGGTCGTTTGTAGAGAATGCGATGCACAAAAGCTTCATTTAGCTGATGACAAGCTGATTCTTCTACTCCTACCAACACTTCGATCCCCGCCGCACGTAAACGGGCAATACCGCCTCCAGCTACTAGTGGATTGGGATCAACCATACCCACCACCACTTTTGCCACCCCTGCTTGGATCAATCCTTCTGAACACGGGGGAGTTCGTCCGTAGTGATTGCAAGGTTCTAGGCTGACATAGATTGTTGCACCGCGAGCGCGATCGCCTGCTGCCCTCAAGGCAAATACTTCTGCATGAGGCTCACCTGCACGAGGATGAAACCCTTCGCCGACAATCTCGCCATCCTTAACAATCACCGCTCCTACTAATGGATTTGGCGAAGTCCGTCCTAAAGCGCGGCGAGCAAGTTCCAAACACCGCAGCATCATACGAGAGTCAAAGTCACTTCCGATCTTTTCCTTTGGTGGTGAATTCAATCCAACTGCTGGCTCCACTAGATGTATACTTTCCTGAGTGTAATTTGCTAAGGATGCATCTGCTTGAGCGACCACTGGGGAATTATCCATAATTTTAGGCAATACTGTAAATATTCTGCACGCGATCGTGCAGCCTTTCCACAGGAGAATAGCGCTTTGCATATCTATTTGAACCGCAATCTCCTATAGGGTAGCGTGCTACCCACCCATTTACAGCGTCGCTACAAGTCCTTCAGGCAATTTCTCTTCTCTAGGAGAGGCTGCGCCAACAGGAGCCACTGTTGATGTTTCTTTGTCCGCTCTTAGTAAGTTGGCGGAAAAATTTATAAGTATGTAACGAAAATTTAACCAGAACGATTTGTTTTACATAGTTTGGTTTTTTTATGCCCACCTACGTAATCCGGGGTCTTTAATCTCAGCAAATTGCTCAACTAGACTCTGTTGAATATTTCTGATGTCTGCCGAAACACAAATCAAATCGGATTGCTATAGTACTATTTGAGTGTAGGGCTAGCCCTAAAAGTAGGCATCGCCCCCACCCATTTATAGCGTTGCTACAAGCTCCTTTAAGCGATCGCGTCCATCGCGGAAGACAGGCCAGCCATCTCCCACTAACACTGCTTCTACCCGACTCAGTTGAGCTAACCTCCGCACAGAAGCAACAGCCTGCTCTCGATTCAGCAGCTTGTCATCTGGCAATATAGTTAAGCTACCTGCTTTACGTGCTCTGACTAAATCTCCTGTAATCAACGTTGTTTCCTCCAGTAATAGAGCCAATTCACCGGGAGTTTTCGAGCCTTGAAGTTCAATCACCTCCAATCCTGGCACAAATTCTTCACCATCAGACAGCCAGCGATCGCAAGCTATAGGAAAAGTGTCTTTTTCTGCCACAGGGCCAGCTATTTTAGCGTATGTTTGATCGGCAATTTCTTTAGTTGCCCTGACATGCTCGGAATTCGTCAGCACAATCCAAACCACACCACCGAGGGACTTCAGATGATTCCAATCATGGTTTGATAGGGCTACTGGGTCAATCAAGATGTTGCCATCTGGGCGAATCCAGGCAATCCCATTGAAATCAATATTTCTTGCCGGATTGAAATTAGACCAGCTATAGAGATCGGGACGGTGCAAAGATTTCATGATGATTCTGGATCAGTACTTCAGTAATTGACTATTAATATCAATAATTAAGTATATAGATAATAAGGGCATTGGGGATTGGGCATTGGGCACTTGTACTGAGTGTACTCCTACGGAAAAGTAACCTACGCGCAGCTTCTCGTAGAAAAGTATTGGTTATTTCCCTCTGCTTGTTCTGAAATGTGCATGATGTGCATGAATATGATGATGAGTGGTTCTGAGTTCATGGGACACACTTGTATGCTCTGTGCTGAAATGTGCGATCGCTGTGCGATGTCTTGTGAAATGATGAGCGATGATGCGAAAATGATGCAATGTGCTGCTGCTTGCCGCAAGTGTGCAGAGTCTCGTAGAAGTATGCAGATGATGTCCGCATAAATTACTTTAACTAGCAGAAGTTTCTCTGCAACCTAATATTCAAGCGCTCAGACTCTTTGGGTCTGGGCGCTTGAAGTAATATTATGTTGAAGAATTTCTCGCATCTTGTGTATCTCTGCGTTTATTCCATCAAAATCAAGCGCTGAGGATCTAAACGCACATACCAAGGAAAAGGTTGGTCTTTCATAATCGCCCATTTTTCTTTAAAGACTTCAGCTTGCAGATGGTAGTCTTGAAAGTTCTTGCCAACAGAATTTAGTTTGAGAAACAACGTCATTCGATGGGGCGTTTCACTTGTTCGTATTACCCAGCAAGGAAAAGTATTTTCCTGGGATGAGTCGTTGGTAAAAATAAACTGATGGGCACGAATGCCGATGTGGGATAATTCGCTCTTGATTGGTTCAATTATTTGAAGGGTACAATCCCAATCAATTGCTTCTACTTGTTGCGATGATTGGAGAACAACGCGGGAAAAGTTTTTACATCCGGTAAGTTGGGCAACACTAACGGTAGCAGGATGCTTAAAAATATCATGTTTGCTGCCATAATGAACGGCTCTACCATGCTCCAATACCAACAGATTTGGGCATATCCGATAAGCTTCTTCCATATTATGAGTGACAAATAGAGTCACACCTTGATAGCCAGCAAGAGTCTCTGTCATTTGCTGCTCCAATTGACTACGCAAATGGGTGTCAAGTGCCGAGAACGGCTCATCTAAAAGCAATGCTTCCGGTTGACTTGCTAATGCTCTTGCCAAAGCTACCCGTTGTTGTTGGCCTCCAGAAAGTTGGTGCGGATAGCGATCGCCTAATCCCTGCAACTGCATTGCTATTAGTTGCTGTTCTACCTGCACTTTAATACTCCCAGCCGATAGTCCTTTAGGCAAACCAAAAGCGATGTTTTGCGCCACACTCATGTGTGGAAACAGAGCGTAATTCTGCACTAAAAAACCGATCCGGCGATCGCGGCTGGGTAAATTAATTTCTTGCTCTGAGTCAAACAAAACTCTGTCATTTAAAACTATCCGCCCTCTTGTCGGCGTTTCTATCCCTGCAAGGCAGCGCAAAATCATGCTCTTACCTGCTCCAGAACCCCCTAACAATCCCAAAGGTTGCTCATCAGCAGTAAAAGCAACTTTTAAATCAAAGCTTGGAAGTATTTTTTCAATGTTGACTAACAATCCACCAGATTCAAAGCTAGATTGCGGAGTATAAAGATTTTCTCCTCCTGCTTCCCCTGCTCCCTGCTCCCTGCCCCCTGCTCCCCTCCTCTTTTCCCTCAATTCTTGCCAGAAATTAACCCCAATAATTCCAGATAGAGAAATCACCATAATAGCGATCGCCCAAAACCACGCTTCGTCCATTGCTCCCGCTTCCACCGCAAAATAAATCGCCATTGGGATTGTCTGCGTTTGTCCGGGAATATTACCAGCCAGCATCAACGTTGCGCCGAATTCTCCCAAAGCACGGGCAAAAGCGAGCATTGTGGCGGCTGCAATGCCGGGTAATGCTAAGGGTAAACTAATGCGCCAAAAGATTGTGGTTTCAGTTGCACCAAGGGTTCTAGCTACTCGCAGCAGGTTACCGTCTATTTGTTCAAAGGCTCCAAGTGCAGTTTTATACATTAATGGCAAAGAAACTACCGTGGCTGCGATCGCGGCACCATACCAAGTAAAGACGATGCTGAAGTCAAAAGCCTGCATCAGTTTCCCTACAGGGCCATTTTTTCCAAAAAATAGCAGCAACAAGAAACCGACAACCGTGGGGGGCAAAATCAGTGGCGCAATAAAGATACTCTCAATCAACGATTTACCTTTGCCACGATATCCCAGCATCCAGTAGGCAGCAGCGATACCCAAAAAGAAGGTGATAAATGTAGCAAGTAATGAAGTTTTGAGTGATATCCAAAGAGGCGATAAATCTAATGGCATAGTTGTCTGGGAAAGAATTAGCTCAACTAATCCATAATTTACCAACTTTAGTTAAAATATGTTCGTAAAAGTTGGTATATTACATTTATGGAAAAATAAAAGCACAACAATGTTGTGCTCCCGTAGTTCCTTTGTATTCAGCTAATTGTTACAACAAGATACTTACTTAGTCCAGTTTTGTGCTGTAGGCGCTAAAACCATAAGCTAAAGTTTCCTTTAGACTATCTGATGGCTTAAGGCTCCTATTGATCGCATTAGCAAATGGCACTGGAATTCCTTTAATGGTTTCCGGCAAAATTGCATATTCTTGCGTTGGTTCGACAGTATATTGTGGACACTTCGTTTGTATGCCAGCAGTTGCTAACATTTCATTTATTTCAGCAGATGTATATTGCTTAAGATAAACTGGATTTCTCACAAATGGATTCAGCCTTCTGATAAAATTATGAATAATATGAGAAGGACAAGACTTGTTGTGGAAAGAATGATTAAAAACGAAAATTCCACCAGGTTTTAGCACACGAGATATATCAGCCAACAAATTTCTTAATTGTGCATCTGGGATATGCATAAAGACGCAGTTAGAAATTACCAAATCTATAGAATTATCTTCTAAAGGCAATATTTCGGCAGAAGTGCAAATCAAGTTAAATTCAGCTTCTGGAAAAAAATCATATTCTTGTTTAACCTTAATTAACCGCCGCAACAAAGGTTCAGAAATATCAATTCCATAATATTTTTCGCATCTCAGATTTTTGGCTTTAGAGAGATGCAAAGGTGCGCGACCATAACCAGAACCAATCTCCAGAATAGAGCCAACAGACTTATTCAAGGGAAATTTGTTCCAAGTCCCTCCAGGTGTGCCAGTTAATAGAGTGTAATCTTGTTTGATGGGCGATGTATCTGCAATTTTTTCGATCTTTTGGGAACCATAATATGTTTTACCAATCGCATCCCATGTTTTTTTATGTTGAGTATTATTCAATTGCTCATAGTCACTAGGAAAATAAATGCCATCTCGTAATTCAAAGTCATTCAAACTGAATTTTACATTTGCTAATTGAGCCATTAGAATTATTCCTTATGAATAGTTGAGTTTGTTTCCTGTTATACTCTTAACTCAGCATTAACCGCAAGTGAGTTTTACTGACCTGCTCCACTTTAGCCTTTCTATAAAGTCTATAACTGTTTTCAATCCGATGGAATATAGTTCGGAGGGCGCACAGATATCGTATTGCATCCAAACAAAAACCACTCTAATAGCAACCGTCATCTGATGAGAGCGTCAAGTTCGTATACATTAGTTGATAGACTGCAACAATCGGAGGCTGGGATGGTAGAAGGGTCACAACAAAAACGGGTGGTAGTTGTAGGTGCAGGTTGGGCTGGTTTAGGAGCAACCTACCATTTGGCAAAACAAGGCTATGATGTGACACTTCTAGAAGCAGGCCCCTATCCCGGTGGACTGGTAGCAGGTTGGCAAACAGGCGCAGGAAAATCTGTTGAAGCTGGCATTCATGGCTTTTGGTATCCTTACAAAAATATTTTTTCCCTAATCAATGAATTAGGAATTAATCCTTTTACTACTTGGACTCGTTCTTCGCAATATTCGCCAGCAGGCTTGGAAGTTGAATCACCAATTTTTCAAGACTTACCGCGACTTCCTTCTCCACTAGGAACTTTTCTCTACACGCAGTTTAAGCGGCTGCCACTAATTGACCGTCTCAGTGCCTTGCCTTTACTTTATGCTGTTATTGATTTTGACAATTCTGATGAAGCTTGGCGGCGCTATGACTTTGTAACTGCTCGTGAATTGTTTAAAAATTTTAACGTTTCTGCACGGCTTTACCGCGATGCTTTTGAACCAATGTTATTAGTAGGCTTGTTTGCCCCTGGTGAACAATGTTCAGCCGCAGCAACTTTAGGGATGCTTTACTTTTTTATTCTGGCTCATCAACCAGATTTTGATGTAGTTTGGTGCCGGGGAACTGTTGGAGAAATGATATTTCGTCCTTGGGTGGAACGTATTGAAAAAGCTGGTGCGCGAGTGTTACCTAAGCGCCGGGTTACAGACTTAATTGTTGATAGTAATCATCGGGCAAAGGGTGTAGTTTGCGGTGATGAAGTAATTGAAGCAGATGCCGTGATTTTTGCAGTTGGGATCACGGGGATGAAGAAAATTGTCTCAACTAGCCCTAGTTTACAAAGCCGTGAAGAATTCCGTAATTTGAGCAATTTAGGATCAATTGATGTTTTAGCAACGCGATTATGGTTTGACCGCAAAATTGATATTCCTCGTCCTTCCAATGCTTGCTTTGGATTTGACGCAACTACAGGTTGGACATTTTTTGATTTGAATGCTCTACATGATGAATATCGAGATGAGCCAGGAACAGTGATTGAAGCTGATTTTTATCACGCAAATCAGTTTCTCAATTTGAGTGATGAGGAGATTTTACCAATATTTCAGGGTTATTTAGCAACTTGTGTACCGGCGTTTCGAGGAGCAAAGATCATTGATAGCAGTGTAATTCGGCTACCTCAAGCGGTGACTCACTTTGCACCTGGTAGTTACCGTTATATGTTGCCCGCTAAAACAAGTTTTGAGAATGTGTTTATGAGTGGGGATTGGATTGTGAACCGTCATGGTTCCTGGTCACAAGAAAAAGCTTATGTTACTGGTTTAGAAGCGGCAAACTTGGTGGTGTCTTATTTAGGAGAAGGTCAGCCATCTGAGATTTTAGCCGTAGAAGAGGATGAAGCGCATATCCAAGTGGCGCGATCGCTCAATCAAACTTTGCGTGACTTGGGCAAACCTATCCTACCTGAATTTTGGTTGCCGTAATCCGTAGGGGCGCAAAGAGTTAATCATTAATTGTAATTTAAATTCGGTAAGCTAAAGAAAGCTATTGCCATACCATCCTTGTAATGTAAATCAAATCACATAAGCTTATGGAGCCAGACTCTTTACAAACCGAGGTGATTCTGACGCATCCGCGTGAGTCACTCGGTAAAGTGCAACTTGATTGGACACCCCAACCCGGAAATTATCTCGATTTTGAAGGTAAAACTTATGCGGTTTTAGAACGTCGCCATCGATACCAACTTAAAGCAGGGCGCTACCGCTTGCATAATATTGCCATTTACGTGCAGTCGGCTAAACGACCATCTGAGAAAAGTTTAGTAGGTGGACGTTGGGTAGTTGGCGATGCCACCTGCTCCTATAATGCTCATTCAGAACTCATTCGCTGTGCAGTCAACCCAGATGGCCCTTGCGAATCTTGCCGTTTTTATGAAAAAGTAGAAGCCATTTAATTTTAGATTTTAGATTTTTCCTCTAATCCAAAATTCAAAATCTAAAATTGCTAATCCCTCAACTACCCGCGCCAAAAACTTCTCCCACAGTTAAGCGGGTACCATTAACAAAATCCCATCCCGACTGGGGACGTTTACCAGCTAGCTGAACCTCTCGCAACAGTAACAAACCTTCCCCAGTCTGGACGATCGCTCCAATTCCTTTGGCAATGCTGACTACAACTCCCGGTCTGTCTGATACATTTGACAAATCGGGCAATTTATGAGTTAATTCTTGTAATTCTGGTGGGAGATCGCGTAGACGCGGAGCGGCTTGTCGCCAGACATCGCTTACAGAATTAAGGGGAGCAGAAGCGGTGATTTTTAGCAGGTTGTTACGAAAGGTAGCGGTGCAGTTAGGGTAAAAGCCTCTAATTTGATTGTGTAATTGGATAGCGCTTTTTGACCAATCCAAACCATAATCTTGTTTTTGAATCAGAGGTGCATAAGTCGCTTCCAAATTATCTTGGGGAATTGGTTGAATTTCTTGGCGTTCCAACTTCAATAGAGTTTCCACCAACAAATCCCCACCGATCCCAGCTAGTCTTTCGGCTAAATCTTGAGTATTATCCAGTAATCCAATGGCTGTAGTGGCTATTTGTAGCATTGGCCCGGTATCCATCCCCACATCCATTAACATTGTCGTGATCCCCGTTTTTTTCTCACCGTTGTACAAGCACCACTGAATCGGCGCTGCACCCCGATATTTGGGTAAAATCGAGCCATGCACATTAATGCAGCCCAATTTTGGCATATTCAATATTTTTGACGATAATATCTGTCCATAGGCGACAACAACAAACACATCTGCGTCTGATTGTTTGAGTTGGGTTAAAGTTTCGGTGTCTTTTTTCACCCGTTCCGGTTGCCATACTGGTAAGTTGTGAGCAGTTGCGATCGCTTTTACTGGTGAGGGGATCAGTTTGTTTCCGCGTTCCCGGCGTTTATCTGGTTGAGTAACAACTGCCAACACCTCAAATTCTGAATGATTCAATAACTTTTCTAACGTGGGCACAGCAAACTGTGGTGTACCAAAGAATACAATTTTCATTAATAATTAGTTGTTAACTGTTAGTGATTAATTAATGGTAAATAATATTGGCTGTTTGGTGGTACAATGTTTTCGTATTGGTGAACCAAAAGACTGCAAGATTTAACTTAATAGTTAAGTTGACAAGTATAAAAGCTAGTATTAACTGCATCTACCTTTAGTGATCCCAATAGTTTAGTGGTGTATCGTCACGAACCGCTAGAGCATCTACCGAGTAAATTTTGTTGTGTTCCTGATAATTTCACCCAAACTAGCGTTAAATGCAATTGTATTTCTAAAAAACTATTGCATCTTATAGCTATTTTTGCAGTAGTTGAGATTGCAATTTATAACTTTGGGTTGCTGACAGCAGTATTTTCTGAGTATGATGTGTTATGCATCCGCTTTAAAAGCTTTTCACGTTTACCATTATGAGGGTTTGCCCTCTAATATTAGTGTGTAACCTGGCTTGTTTGTAGTGTACTAGCGATCGCTAGTACGATCCCCAATAGCCGATTTATCTCACTCTTGGTTACCAGCGTTATTGGCTAAACTATACGCTGAATATCCCTTGACTAATACCTGTTTTCGGTGTGTTTAGGTGTAGCAACAGCAACATTACATATTCTGTAGTAATTACTGAGTTTTCAGCATATTTACTATACTCGCATATTTTTGTACAAAAACATCCAATACCTAAGAAAGAAGGGGTGTAAAGATGATACTTAATTTGTGTAAAACTCTGCAAAATTTGAATAAAATATATCGTCAAAGTTCTTAGTTTCTTGTTATACATATAATTACCGCCTGCCCCATTGCTGCATAGGTATTGCTTCTCACATAGCAACCGCCCCCCTCTAGAGATTCTACAAATGCTTAAACTCCTTTTGCTGTCAGGATGGTTCCGCACGCAACCATTGATCAATTACGTTGTCGTTGTGATGCTAATCGCACCCTTGCTAGGCGCATCGGCTCACTCGTTCCCAGTAAAATCCGAAGTAGCTAAACTAACTTCAATGACTGGAGATTCTGATGTATCAAAGGAAACAGCTGTAGTTGGGGAACCTGAGATAGCTGAAATACTAACCACAGAGCAAACTTACTTCTTAACAGAAAAATTTGACTCTGTGCCAACACAAAGTACTGGTGTTCAGGAACCGCAAGTATTACCAGCAGAGAAAATTGAGTCTTTAGCTCAAATAGATAGTTTTGTGTCAAGTAGCGATTTAACTGTTCCTGATTCTTTGGCAGCAATTGAACTCGCACCATTAACAGATGTTCCTGTTAGTCAGCTTAATTTAATCCGAAAACTTAAAGCTGCTAATATCAAGTCTTTGAAAGGACAAGAAAATTCTTTCCTCAAAGAAAAATTTTTTACTGAATCATTGACAGCAACTCAAGTAACACCAACTCTTAGAAAATCACAACCAACCACAACGACGGAAGTACCTGTTTCTGAACCACGTGATGAGTCCCAAGCAGAACAAATAGATCCTATAGGTAGTCCTCATCCTATTCCTTGGAAATGGATTACAGCGACTCAAGAGGCGATTGGTTCCAAAGGCGGTTCAGGAGTGCGTCACTACCGTAGCGTACCGGTGGTTTCTCCAGATGGTAAATATGCTGTTTATAGCCGGGTGCAACTGGAAGTAAAACCAGAAATGTACAACAGCCGTGTTACCAGCGTTCTGTTTGTCCAAGATATGCACACCAAGAAGTTGTGGGTGATGGCTTCAACGACTCCTGTTAGCGATCCTTTATTAAAGCTAAAGGCTTTAAAGGCGGCGGCATCAGAAGAAACTGATACGAGTGGTAAAATTGGGGTATTAGTTCCAGTTAGCTGGTCGCAAAAAGGCGATCGCTTCTTGGCACGTAAATTTGAAGGTATATTTAATGCAGGCGATTCTACAGATAGTGCAGTAATTTGGGATCGGCAAAAAAATCACGCTAATATAGTTGCTCCAGCTAATCAAGAAGATGAGCATGAGAAAATTGCCGTATTGTTAGGTTGGAGTAAAAGCCAACCAGACCATGCGCTGTTCCGTGCAGGTGAATTGGGCGAGGAAAACTGGCCATTAATGCAAGTTGCTAATGATGGTAAAACTATCCCTATAACAGACGATGATCAACCGATTACTTTTGGTAAAAAGGTTACGGAAATTTGGGCAGGCCCACAAGTTGCTTATCGATAATTTAGGGAAAGAAAATTTTCTAATCTCCCTTTGTTTTGTGAGCCGCATTTGTCGTCAGTAAGGCTTAGGACAGTGACCGACTAGGTTACTCCTAAGTCTTTCCAAGCCGCGTTGTAGCATCTAGCATCACTTTAGCAACCACGAGCAAAACTCCAGTCGGCACTGCTAGAGTATAAAATACTTTAATAGCATCTCCCAAGTTAGATTGAGCAGGTGCAGTAGTTCCAATAAAAGTGTTTCGAGGGTTGGTGCGATCGTACCAAACCTTTACTATTTGTCCCTTGCCAAATTGAGGATCTCTGGGACACTTTCTACGCCTTGAATCTTGACAAGGACGGCGTTTTATAACGCAAGGCCCACTTTGTTCTTCATACTGCTGACCTTGAACCGTAAATCGAATTACCGGACAGCTCAGTTTTTTACCTTCTGGCTCAGACTCCGTAAAGGTAAAGGTTTCTCGACGAACTACAGTTGCGGAGGTAGATTCCCATTGAATACGTGGCTGGGTTAAAACTGACCAAGTTGACAATCCAGTGATTGTAACAACCATCACCCCTAAAAGAATAGCCAGCCCGATAAAAATCGAAGCAGATACAAGCAAAGTGATACGAAAAAAGATGATTTTAACCCGTGACATACAAGGCTAAACATAGTATCGATAATACCTATATGTAAGTATGCCCAAATCAAATACTGTGTTATCTCAACTCATTTGACGTAGAATCACTTTTTTATAAAAACTTTTATTAATTCAAAAGTTGGGATGATTTGTCGTAATTGGCGATAATTTCACTACATCCTAAATAAAAATACTTCAGATTAAAACTATAGAGACTTATTTATCACCCCTTTCCCATTCAGGTATAGCTCCTTTGACTCGGCGGATGGGCAAATTAGCAATTAAAGCTGTGGTTCGTTGGTTGCTTTCTAAAGAGAACTCCAAGCCCTCCGTCTCAATTTCGACATAGCGACAGACTACATCTAAGATTTCTTTCCGCATTTTTTCCAATGTTTGAGGATCTAAATCAGCGCGATCATGAGCAATCACCAATTGCAGGCGACGTTTGACTTGAGTTCGACTGCTATCAGTACCGCGAGAAAAAAGTCGTTCTAGAAGTTCAATCATTACGAATAGGTCTGGCGCGGAGACTGGAAAAGTAAGTTAAACAATCTTTGTCCTGAACAACCTTCGTATACGGGCGAAGATGCTGTCTTGGGACGAGTCGATCTCCAGAAATTCGACACTTTCCCCTTCTAATCTACGAGCAATGTTCTCAAAGGCTGTGGCAGCTAAAGAGGGATTTTCTGCTAACACTAAGGGTTCGCCGCGATTGGTAGATACAATAACACGCTCGTCGTCAGGGATTACCCCGATTAGGGGAATGGCGAGAAGTTCCTGAACATCTTGCACTGACATCATATCATTTGCCTGCACCATTGAGGGTCTGATGCGGTTAATTATTAAATGAACACGCTTGATACCTTGTGCCTCAAGTAACCCCACTACCCGATCGGCGTCACGAACTGAGGAAATTTCTGGTGTGCTGATAACTAGCGCTTCTTTTGCCGGGCCGATTGCATTTTTAAACCCATTTTCAATGCCGGCGGGGCTATCGATGATCACGTACTGATACTTTTGCGCCAATGCATTCACCAATAACTTCATCTGTTCAGGTGTGACTGCATCTTTAGAGCGATTTTGGGCTGCCGGCAAAAGTACGAGATTGGGTTGCCGCTTATCTTTCACCAAGGCTTGTTCTAAGCGGCACTCTCTGGCTAAGACTTCCACCGCAGTATAGACGATGCGGTTTTCTAGCCCTAGCAGCAAATCCAAATTTCTCAGACCAAAATCCGCATCAACCAAGGCAACTTGACGCCCCATTTTGGCTAAAGCCATGCCCAGATTTGCCGAAACTGTGGTTTTACCCACTCCTCCTTTGCCGGAGGTAATCACAATAATGCGAGTCATGATAGAAATACGGTCAATAAGGGTTCAGAAAATATAAAACAGTAAATTGCAGTATAAAGTATGAAGTATCGTATCAAGTATGAAGAAATATCTGATCTTCCTCATCAGGGCGAGGCATAAATATTTGTATTATTTCATCCTTATCTACTTCATCCTTTAAGTAAATATTTATGGCTCTTGATTGCTTTAGGTAAATTGGTTTCTGGAAAAATCAGTAGCCCTAGCAATGCGAATTCCTTGGGGCGTAATATGTGCCACCTCTGGAAAAAACTGTATTGGCAATTTTTCTGGTGCCCTAGCGACAGCATCTGCGATCCGCAATTGGGTTGGTTCCATTTGCAAAGCCATAATCAGACACTCACGATTGCCTCCAGCACCAGCATGAGCGATTCCACGTAGGCGACCCCAGATGATAATATCTCCATCTGCAATTACAATACCACCTGGATTTAAATCTCCCAATAGAATTACTGTTCCAGGATGACGAATTTCAACTCCAGAGCGGACTGTCATTTCCAAATAGAGAGCGTCTTCTTGGGGTATGGCTGTAGGTTTTGGCTCGGAATTCAGGGAAGTTACGGGCTGCAATTGTTCTACAGAATACCCAGATGTGACGGCAGCGATCGCAGTTTGCCGACGACTAGTCGAGACTGATATGAGCCTAAGTTGTACTTCATTCAAAGCCTCAGCGAGTTCTTGGAGTTGTCTGGCATCTACTAGACGGTCTTGTGCCATCAGATGCACAGGAGTATTAGATATACGGAAGCGATCGCCTGCATTCAAACGTTGTCTTATTTGTTGCCAAATTTCAGACCAAGTGAGTTCTGAGGCAGATACTTGGGATTCCGGGGGCAAAATTAATAAAAGTCGTCCCTCCTTACTTTTTAACTGGACTTGAGTATTGTCATTTACGCGATGTCCTGGTAATGCTGACTCATTAGGGTTTGAATCAGTAAGGATAAAATCTAATGCTGTATCAGCATTTGACTCTACATTTGGGTTAGCAGGATTTGACTCTACATTTGGGTTAGCAGGATTTGACTCTACATTTGGGTTAGCAAGATTTGACTCTACATTTGAGTTAGCAAGATTTGACTTTACATCCTCAAGGACAGTATTTGATTTTAAATAAAGGAGGACAGATTTTAACTCCGCATCCGGGAGGATAGAATCTGACTCTACATCAGAAACAGTAGGATTTACCTCTACCTCAGAAAGGATAGAGTTTGGTTCTGCATTAGGAAGTGCAGAATTTGACTTTAGATCGGGAACCGCAGAATCAGAAGTCATGCATTACTAGCCAAAAGACAAAGGATACACAGATTTTGGATTTGTATTACCCACAAGGGCTGAAAGCGCGTAGCAAGAAGTTAGTTTGGCATGAAGCAAAAGATTATTTAATCTCAAATCTTAAATCTCAAATTGGCAGGGTCAACCTCTGATAAACTGTCGCCAAGGCATCAGCATCGCCGACATTACCGGGAAACAGCACCACAGGTAAATCAGGAAACTGGGGATGATCGGAAGGCGTTAACACCATTGAACAACCAGCTAAAATTTGACCGAGTAAACGGGCTGAAGTTAAAGCTAGTCCATTACTCAAGACATCATTAGAGGTAATGCCACCCTTGCTGATTAAGAATCCTATATCAGATGGTAAACCGCGTACAATATCCATCAATAAACCTGAAACTTTTGTCCCAAACTCCAATCGTGTGTTGACATCTTTAAAATTCAGTTCCTGACGGCTAGTATAAACCACTGGTGTTTTGCCAGCCTTGTGTGCCGCCCGTGTACTTTCTTTGATTTCAGTTAGTAGTGCCGCAGATTGATTTGCATCATCAAGTAATCGCGCTACATTCACTTCGATTCCCACTGTTCCTTCTACTCGTAACAGTGCTTCTAACTGCTGAGTAGTCTTTTTCACATGGGAACCAACAATTACCGCACCTGGTTTGCCTTGCCGCACGTACTGGGCCATGTTTTCGGCGGCAATGGGTTGGGGTGGTAAAGCGGCTAAAGCTGTTAAAATACTTGCTGCACTGCGAAACAAAAAGCGTTTCCCTTGACTTGCTGCGGCTAATATGTCTACTGCAAAGCAGTTGAGATCATCTTGAGTTTCACCATCTACAACACCGCACTTATTACCACTCAGTTGTAACAAGCGTTCCAAACTACCAGCGCGAATATCAGCTAGGAGAAACCTTTCTACAGCTTCGGCACTAATTCGTCCTTGAGTCTTTTCTTCAACGTACTTGGGTAAGTAACTGTGATGGTAGCTGAAGACTGAATCACGGGCAAATTCGGTTTCATGCACTGGGGTGGGTACACCACCGATAATTAGATAATGAACACTGTCGCGGGTGATGCGTCCACCCTCAAAAAATGCTGGTACGAGAAAATGAGCATCAAAAGGGCCGAGTTCTTGTGCGATCGCATCAGTTTCAATGGGATAATGTCCCCGCAAAGTAGAATCAGAACGGCTGACAATCAAAAAATCGTCAATTCCTTCAGCATTCAAAGCGATTTTCAAGTTCTGGCAAACTTCTGTGGTGACAGATGCAGCTGACTCTGGCGTTAGCGATCTAGTATTAGTCAGCACAAAGAAAATCGGCGAATCATCCTGCAACCCGATGCGTAAAGTGTCCACATCCCAGTGCATTAGCAGCAAGCAGCTGTGGACTGTCTGAGAACCTGTAGGGTCATCATCCAGGACAATTATTTTTGGTTTGTTGCTCATTTTAAGTCAACGGGGAGATTGTTTTTTGAAAAAGTATTGGCGACTACACAAGTAAAGTCCACCTCCGTGGACTAATCAAAATCAAGGGTTTTCTAACCTGCGGAGGCAAGTTTTGTCTGTGTAGCTGCGACTTCTAGCCCAAGCTTTTACAAACATCCACTCAGCCTTTCTGCAATTTTCTGATTTCTGCTTGCACATCGATCGCAATTTGCAATGATTGATTTAGCAGTTGAGCATATTCGCCTGCTTGACTACTAACTTGTAAAGCTTGCAGACTGGCTAAATTATTCACAAATAACTCTTGGTTATTAGCAAGCAATTTTTTATTATCCCGCAAAATTCGTTCCGTTTTCAGAGCGCGGACTAAATCTTCTCTAATTAGTTGCAGGGCGGCGGTTACTTTATCTCGGTCATGAATACTGCTTTCTACGTTTCCTGATGCTGCCAATTGGTCATTAATATCTATGGCAGCAACTAGGTCATGATATTTATCAACTTCATCTAAAAGTATTGTCAGCCCTTCAGGACAGGTCAACTGCCGCCAGAGCCATCGCCCCACTAATATCGGCATTGGCACTAAAATTAGTAAAAGAATTCCAAGTCTAATTGAAGAACCAATTATCGGCAGAATAATAAAAGCGTAAATAAAGCCCACAATTATTGGCGTTAGCGCCAGCGTCACCAGCATTTCATTGATCAAGAACCCTAATCGCTTCTTGCTGTCTCGCAAAACAGAGGGGCGAAAAACGTCTTCTGGATCGAACCCAGTCAAACGTCTCAGTTCCCCCTTACTAATTTCCAAGCCTATTAAGTCCGGCTGCACGGCTGGATAACTCCTATGGAAGCCCAAGTTGCGTATTTATTTTAATCGGGTTTGGTAGATAAGCAATGGATGGTTACGTATAGTTATGATAAAAAGCAGATTGCGGAATACGATTAGATAAAGCTAAAAAGCATTTACACTTATTTCCTGCTTTCTTTTGGATACAATGCAGTACTTATGTAGGCGATCGCGTTTAAGCGCATACTAATTTGAGTAGTATGACCGCAGAACGCATAAAACTAAATTATCGACCGCAAGCTGCCAATACAGCATTGATGCCGATAGTTATTTGTTTTCCCGGTTGCAAAAACTCTCACTTGAACAACGCATAAAAATGTTCGCGGCTCATGAACGTGCGGTAAAAAAAAACTTTGCCTTGCAGAAATTAAATCACAACATTGCAATGCTTCCGAGAAGGAAATTCGTTGTATATTTGCGTGTGCTTTGTTGGCAGAAAAATTTTCTCCAATTAAACTTTTATTATTTGTATTTATTATAAACTGTGTGTTTTATACACCAATTATGCTTCAGGTTTTGAATATTCAAAATTTCCTCTAACTCTTCACCAAAAGAAAAATACCTTCGGTAACATCATCATAATAAGAAAGTTGAGTTACCCCACGCGCTCCACCAGAAATCACCTGCATTCTATAAATAACTTCTAAGCTCTACTTTACCCAGCAATGGGCTTAGTGCTTTACTGTGTGGGAATCTTCAGCTGGTATTCCAGGTTTAGGTCGTAGCTTTGAACTGAACTACTAATGATACATACTTAGTATCCATCATGCCAAGGTTATGGATTTTAGTTAAAGTGCAATAGCGAAAATATTCCTTAAGTCTAAATTAAAGCTTACTGAAAGAATGAGGTTTTAATTTACCAAGTCATTGAGAATATACGGTATCTCATTTCTGAACCTCCAAATTCTCAGCCCTATAAATTGATAATTACTAAGGGAAAAGAAAATGGCTAAAACTAAAGCAACAGACATTCTTTTATTAATTGAAGCAGAACATCGCCAAGTTGAGAAACTTTTTGCAGAAGCAGAAAAAGCTAAGGGCGCAAAATTGCTTGAACAATTCAATCAAATCTATATAGCATTGAACTTACACGCTAGAACTGAAGAATTAGTCTTCTATCCAGCTATGCGAGAACACGAAGAAACTGAACAATATATTGAAGAAGCTGAAGAAGAACATGAAGAAGTTTCAGTGATTTTAGAAGAGATTAAGGTGCTTAAACCTACTGATCCTGAGTTTAAAGAAAAAATGAGCGAATTGAAAGAATCAGTTGAGCATCATGTAGAAGAAGAAGAAAGCGAGATTTTTAATGCTGTTCGCGAATGTATGAGTGAGAAAGAGCTAACTGAATTGGGTCAGGAATTTCAGGAAGCGAAAGCTAAATTGGTACCCGATATAGAAGCTGCATTAGCAATGTAACAATGCACTTTTGCTAAGTGTTTCATCAGCAGTTAGGCATAATTTGCACGTAATTAGTGCATGAAAATTACACAAGTATTCCTTCATCGGAGAGTAGAAAAATGACTACTACAAATGGCAACCGCAAAATTCGCTACGCTGTCGTTGGTTTAGGTTGGTTTGCCCAAGAAGCTGCTTTACCTTCCTTTGCCAACACCGAAAACTCAGAACTAGTGGCACTAGTTTCAGATGACGCCACTAAAAACGAAGAACTGAGCAAAAAGTATGGGATTGAGCATACTTACTCTTACGAGGAGTATGAGGACTGTTTAGCAAGTGGCGAGATTGATGCAGTGTATATTGCGTTGCCGAATCACTTGCATTGTGACTACACTGTGCGGGCTGCTAATCAGGCAATTCATGTGTTATGTGAAAAGCCGATGGCAATAACTGAACAAGAGTGTGAGGCAATGATTAAAGCTGCCAATGACAACAATGTAAAGCTGATGATTGCCTACCGCTTACATTTAGAACAAGCCAATTTACAAGCAGTTGAAATTGTCCGCTCAAAGCAAATTGGTGAACCACGGATTTTCAACTCGATTTTTACTCAGCAAGTAGAAGAGGGCAATATTCGCTTACGAGATGTAACAGGTGGTGGCACGCTTTATGATATTGGCATCTACTGCATTAATGCTGCACGTTATCTATTTCAAGATGAACCAATTGAAGTATTTGCTGTAGCTGCCAATAAGGGAGAACAACGCTTCAGCGAAGTGGAAGAAATGGCTAGCGTTATCTTGCGTTTCCCCAATGAGCGATTAGCAACATTTACCTGTAGCTTCGGAGCTGCAAGTGTTTCAACCTATCAGATTGTAGGTACTCAAGGCGATTTACGAGTAAAACCTGCTTATCCTTGGCAGGGAGAACTGAAGCATTACCTGACAATTAATGGTGAAACTCAAGAGCGTACCTTTGAGGATCATGATCAACTAGCAGCTGAATTTACGTACTTCTCTGATTGTATTCTCGAAGATAGAGACCCAGAACCATCTGGGACGGAAGGACTGATTGATGTTGCTATCATTCAAGCACTTTACCAGTCAATTGAAACGGGGAAACCTGTGCAGATCGAAACTCGCGATGCCTACGGCGGTAAACTACGCCATCAACGTCCTACATCGGAGCAAACTATTGAACGTCCTCCTAGTGACGAGAAGCCAGACTTGATTCATGCTGCTGCACCTTCTGGGCAGTCGTAAATTTGGTTGAAGAAGATGTTTAAATGCTCTGCATGGGGATGCTTCATGTGTGCTGCTGACTCAATGTCTGACTGGAAACAGCAGCCCCTAATTAGTCATTCCCATGCAGAGCATAGGAACAAAAGAACAATGGGGAAATCTAGCTTTTTTTAGTTTGCTTGCTATATGTATTAAGCTTCTTATTGTAATATCGAAGACATTTAGTAGTAGTTATATTGTAGCGATCGCTCAACGAGAAAAGGCAGCAATTTCAATGGCTGTTCCAGTGAAATTGCTGTCAACAATGATTTATCTGTCCTGTGAACAACTAAGTATAAAATCTTAAGGATAAAGACCTCTGTCAGTCAGCGCCTGAGCCACTCTACCCACCCCTAAAGTGTAAGCTGCTAATCGCATAGAAATTTGGCGTACCTCAGACTGATGAATCACCCGATGGTAAGCTTGTACCATCAAATGCTCCATTTCGCGGTTAACCCGTTCCTCATCCCAAAATACGTAGGAAAGACCCTGCACCCACTCCAAATAACTGACTACCACACCGCCAGCATTCGCCAAGATGTCGGGTAGCACTGTCACACCCCGCGCTTCTAAGGACAAGCTAGCCTCAAGAGTAACTGGCCCATTAGCCGCTTCGGCGACAATTTGCGCTTGCACTTGATTCGCATTTTCTTCAGTGATTTGGTTTTCCAAAGCGGCTGGAATCAAGACATCGCAGGGCAAAGCTAATAAATCTGCATTGCTAATTGGTACAGATTGCGGGAAACCCATAATACTCTTGCGATTTTCAGCAGCATAGACTTTCAACTTGGGAATATCAAGACCAACTTCGGAAAATATTCCTCCAGTACCAGTTGAAACAGCAATAACTTTCGCGCCTGCAAGATGTAGTAATTCTGCTGCGGCACTACCAACGTTACCGAAACCCTGAATAGCTACTCGCACTCCTGCTAAGGATTTACCTTGCTGTGCCAGCGCCTCACGAACAATAATCATCACGCCACGTCCGGTTGCCATTTCCCGTCCTAGCGAACCACCAATAGAAACTGGTTTCCCAGTTACAATTCCTGGTACAGCATGACCAACATTCACAGAGTAAGTGTCCATCATCCAAGCCATCTCACGGGACGAAGTACCCATATCTGGGGCAGGAATATCTACAGCAGGCCCAATATCTTTAATCAACTCGCTGATATAACGGCGGGTGATTCGCTCTAATTCGCCAACACTGTAGCGTTTCGGATCTATGGGAATGCCACCCTTCCCACCACCGTAAGGTATACCTAACAAAGCACATTTCCACGTCATCAGCATTGCGAGAGCGGATACTTCGCGCAATGTCACAGCCGGATGGTAACGGGTTCCACCCTTGTAGGGGCCTAAAACATCGGAGTGCTGCACCCGGTGTCCAGCAAGAACCTGTATTTCTCCATTATCTAATTTCACGGGGATGGAAACCGTGACAACCTTACGCGGATGGCTAAGAATTTCCAGCAAACCTTGATTTAAATTTAATTCTTTAGCTGCCGCTTCTAAGTAGCTACAGGCTTGATCAAATGGGCATATATGCGCTGGAGAAGCTGGTTCTGGCAGCAACAGCGATTTTGAAATCATAGAATTTTCTCCTAATCACGGTATCTTTACGAACCGGATATCATCTGTATTTAGCTTATCCTTTTTTTGAGGAAAATAGGAGTTTTGTAGTTTTTGTTACAGTTTTATATTTTATATCCTGCTATTGCTGCGAAAGCAGAGTGTTTATAGATCAAAAACAAATACTTAACTAAAACTTATATCTGATGTCGGATAGTTAAACTTACAAATTTTTACCTTGCTAGTGCGATCGCTGCATTCTGTCCCCCAAAGCCAAAACTGCAACATAGTACCTGCCTAATTTTGCTTAGACGTGCTGCTGTAACGATGTTTAAATCAAATTCTGGCTGCTGAAATCCTACACAAGGTGGTAAAATTTGATGCTTTAAGGCCATGAGAGAAAAAGCCACACCTAAAGCTCCAGATGCTCCTAATGTGTGGCCTGAGCTTCCCTTGGTGGAACTAACTGCCACGCCTTGGGGAAACAAACGCTGGATTACCATGCTCTCCATCTGATCATTTAGCTGGGTAGCTGTGCCATGAGCATGAATGTAATCAATATCTCCTGGTGAGAGACAACTACGTTCTAGACATTGTTTAATGGCAGCGATCGCACTTTTCCCTTCAGGTTCTGGTGAATTACTATGATATGCGTCGTTGGTTAAGCCAAAACCGAGAATTTCACCATAAACTTTTGCTTGACGCTGTTTTGCCAACTCTGCTGATTCCAAGACAAACACAGCTGCGCCTTCGCCTAACACTAAGCCTTCCCGGTGCAAATCAAAGGGATAAGCCCCAGTTTTTGCCAAAGCACCCATCTGCTGAAATCCAGCTAAAGTTAGGGGTGTAATTGGTGCTTCCACTGCGCCAGCGATCGCCTGTTGACATTGCCCAGTTTGTATCAGCAAAGCTGCTTGAGCAATAGACCAAATCCCGGTTGCACAAGCTGCCATCGGTGCCAAAACTATCCCAGATGCACCGATTTGTCTTGCAGCTGCGATCGCATTCATGTGAGGTAATGTATCTAGCCAATTTCCAAAAGAGGACACAGGTAAATTTGCCGCGTCTTTATACATTTGCCGCGCCAGCGTTTCCCAAGACGCTTGATAAGAGCGACTCGATCCAATAACTACAGCACAATCAGCTGCTGAAACTAATCCAGAATCTTGTAAAGCAGAAGAAACAACCATCTGAGTCAACATTGTTAACTCAGATGGTTTTTGACCAATTAAACCTAGAGGAAGTGGTGAAAGTTCTGGAAATGGTTGATGCAACCGAATTCCAGATTTACCTGCAATCAAATTTTGCCAACTATCCTCTAAGTTTCCACCCAAGGCGGAAACTAGACCAATACCAGTGACAACAACCTTTACCAATTTAGGAGTTAACAGTTAGGAGTTAGTAGTTATTTTCCCCCTGCTCCCTGCCCCCTACCCTCTTCCTCCTACTGCCCTGGTGTTTTCAGATTTTCAGCACCTTGAGTGACTTTAGCAGACTCAATGCGATCGCCTTGCTGAATTTTGTTGACTACATCAAAACCTTGAGTGACATTGCCAAACACGGCGTAGTTACCATCCAAGAAAGCTAGATCCGCCAAAGCAAAGTAAAACTGGGCAGAAGCGGAGTCTGGTGATTGCGATCGCGCCATCGCTACTGCACCCTGTTTATGAGGCAATATGACGGGTTGAGCAGTAGCATCAAACGGTTTGTTGTAAGTGGGAGTATCTGAACCTTTCGCCTTAACTTCTAAAGGTATATAGCGAGCATTTCCCGTTTTTGGGTCAATATAGCTACCGGTTCCCAGGCTATTTGCTGAAACTTTCGGGTCTTTGCTTTGGGGATCGCCCCCTTGAACTACAAACGGTTGGGGTTCGCGTACAACTCGATGGAAAGCTAAACCATCGTAAACACCCTTTTGCACTAAATCTACGAAGTTACCAGCTGTAATGGGGGCATTAGTGCCGTCTACTTCGATAGTAATTGGCGAACCTTTAACCGTTAGCACCACAGTAGCTTTGCCTTCAAGACGTGGTAAATCACTGATTCCAGGAATATCACTACTAGTTTGAGATACAGATGTTGCTTCAGTAGTCGTTTGGGTGCTTGACTCGCTTGTGTCCGAGGTAGCTGTCGAGGTTGGAGAAGAGGTATTAGAACCTACTTGCTGTGTTGAACATCCTCCCAACATCAAAGCACTGATAATCACAAGAGAAAGCAAAAATTGTGAAATTTTTAAACGCATTGCCAATTACTGATTTAACCAGAGTATCTTATCGTTAGTTATTGGTCATTGGTCATTAGTCTTGAGTTCTTCTCTTCCAACGCCCCATGCTCCATGCCCAATTAATTAAAGTCCTTCTAGTGACACTCCCAAAAAGCGGGCTAATTTTGCGCCTTCTGTTTCCAACTCTGTTAAAGATAACGGTTGTCCAATCCGTGTTAAGGGTATATCTCGCCGGCCCTTAATGCGTAGATACAGGGCGCGAAGGGGATTAAGCCCTTCTTTGACGGTTATTCGTACAGACTGCACATCTTCTATGCGACCGTCAATCTCAATTCGGCGGTTTTTGCCAGGAAATCCCCAACGGAATATTTTGATTGTGCCAGTTTCCTGATTAAATTCGTTGTAACCGCCTCCCACGTCCCATAAAATCACTAGCCACAGGTATGTGGCTAATAACAAGCCAGCAGTACCATATAACCCCATCACCAATCCTTGGGGGACAAATACCAGTTTAGTTGGATCGGAAACTATGAGTAAATTAACTTTTAAATAACTGGATATCCCAGCCAATAAAAAGCCGCTTGCTCCCAAGGTAACGATAGTTGCCCAGCTGTAGTTACTAAACCGACGAGAACCGAGAACATTTTGATGCAGTAGGCGATCGCCTTTGTTAATCGTTGTTGATACCGTCATTGAACTACCATTGCCCCGTGAGATACTCGCTGTGACATACAAAGCACACTGAATGCTCTTGAGTAGATTGGTGGCTCTCTGTACCAATCCGGCTATTGCTTAGGAGGCACTGAGAGCTATGTTTTAAGTCCACAGGATACTTTACCGCAGACGATGAATTTTTTACCCTGTACTCCACAAATTTTACTGTTCCGGATGATACTGGCTTACTTGCACTATGGGACAAACCACTTAGGCTATTTGTATTAGTCAAGATGTGCCAACTTCCTTTCCCCTTATCCAAAGTTTCACATATTTTCCAGAGGTGTATCAATGGGTGTGGCGGCGAAGTAACCATCCACATTTTACCAAATATTGCTGACAAAAACTCAACTGCGCTCCTCGCTGTTGCCGCTACCCATATAATAATTTCTTAGGGCACGTTATATTATTTGTTCACTTAATGACGGATAAAAATTCTTTCTCTCCTGCCCTTTAACCTCTGCTCCCCTCTCCCTGCCTCTTTTTGACCTCTTGGGAATGAGTTACCTGCCTACATCCATCTGCACTAATTTTTTTTACATTTCTGAGAAAAGTTGTGTCAAATTGTAAAATTTCTGATATTCATATTATTTATAAGGTTCGTGTTTCATACCTGATTTGCTTTTGTGTATCAGGCAAAAACCGTTACTAGTGTGATAAGTTAAGAATCATTAAGTTACCACAAGCTAGATTACTAGCCGATGGTACGTGTAATGGCATAAAGAAAGAGAAATGCTGATTTCACTGGTCAGCAAACTCTGAGAATCTCATTTGCTTTCACGCTGTTGAGATTGTCAAAAAAAAACGTTAATTCCTCACGGCAGTCGGTTACACTGGCTCTCCGCACTGTCTTAGAAACGTTGCAATTTTAGTAAAAAAAGAGGATTTTAGTCCGATGACCATCGCAGTTGGACGTGCCCCCAGTAGAGGGTGGTTTGACGTTCTAGACGACTGGCTCAAGCGCGATCGCTTCGTATTCGTAGGTTGGTCAGGAATACTATTGTTCCCCTGCGCCTTCCTAGCACTAGGCGGTTGGCTAACTGGCACCACCTTCGTCACCTCTTGGTACACCCACGGGTTAGCCTCCTCCTACCTAGAAGGCTGTAACTTCCTAACAGTGGCAGTATCCACCCCCGCCGACAGCATGGGACATTCCCTGTTGCTGTTGTGGGGGCCAGAAGCTCAAGGTAACCTCACCCGTTGGTTTCAATTGGGTGGGTTGTGGCCATTCGTTGCCCTACACGGAGCCTTCGGTTTAATTGGCTTCATGTTGCGCCAATTTGAGATTGCGCGTTTAGTAGGTATCCGTCCTTACAACGCTCTCGCCTTCTCCGCTCCTATTGCAGTATTTGTCAGTGTATTCCTGATGTACCCCTTGGGACAATCAAGCTGGTTCTTTGCACCCAGCTTTGGCGTAGCTGCAATTTTCCGGTTCCTGCTATTCCTGCAAGGTTTCCACAACTGGACACTCAACCCCTTCCACATGATGGGTGTTGCTGGTGTATTAGGTGGTGCTTTGTTGTGTGCCATTCACGGAGCCACAGTCGAAAATAC